>NZ_JCBCUW010000007.1:0-161202 GCF_059862525.1 Pseudomonas sp. MF08875 | reverse complement strand
CTGAGTCAGCTGCCGGTAATGCGTAGTCATCTGCGCTTGAATCCTTCGGTGTGAGAGCCTGGATTCTACCGGTGGCTGGCTCTCTGCCTCTCGTTTCAAGCGTTGCGCTTATTCTATGAATTCAGGGTGCCTGCGAAGTTCTAGAGTGTGAACTTCGATAAGTTATACCGATTTAATAAGGGGGCGAGCGCCGATGAGTGGAGTATGCCGGTAAGGAAGAGAAATAAAAATTCATTGAGTTGAAATGAAACTTTAGGGTGCGGCAGAGTTCGGTAACTTGCTCGAAAACTCTCGGGTGCGCCCATGTTGGGGGCGGCAAACAATGCCTTGTTCAGCACTCACGCCTTTATCGAAAAACCCTGGCAGGGGCTGTGGCTACCTCACCTGGCTTGTTGTTGAGCGCCGGCCAGCACCACGGCGGCGGAGTTCAGGCCGCCGCTGCCAGGAGCGACTGCCAACGGCTTATGCCCGAATGTGCTGGCCACCATACAAACGGTTCTTAAACGGCGCTGGGCGGCGTGCCGTAAAGTGGAGGCCATTTTTGCCGCCGTCAGTGTGAGGAGTTCTACCGTGAGTGCGCGATCCAGCCATTGGCAATTGCAGACCATCGTCGGCCAACTGCGGGCCGCCCGCGATCAGTGGCGTTCGCAAAATGGCCGCATCAGCGGCGAGCAGGGCGGGCGGGAATTACCGTCCCGGGCGGCGATGGCCGAGATCCTCGAAGCCTTGTGCGGAGCGTTGTTCCCCATGCGCCTGGGGCCGGTTGACCTGCGTGAAGAGAGCGAGGACTTTTACGTCGGCCACACCCTGGACGTGGCGCTGAACGCGTTGCTCTGCCAGGCGCGCCTGGAGTTGCGCTACGTGGCGCGCCAGAGCGCCCGTGTCGATGAAGAGGTGGAGGCCCGCGCCATCGCGTTGATCCAGGACTTCGCCCTGGCCCTGCCGGGCCTGCGCAGCCTGCTGGATACCGACGTGCTGGCCGCCTACCATGGCGACCCGGCCGCCCGCAGCGTGGATGAAGTGCTGCTGTGCTACCCCGGCATTCTGGCGGTGATCCACCATCGCCTGGCCCACCACCTGTACCGCGCCGGGTTGCCGTTGCTGGCGCGCATCAGTTCGGAAATAGCCCACTCGGCCACCGGCATCGACATCCACCCCGGCGCGCAGATCGGCCCTAGCTTCTTTATCGACCACGGTACGGGCGTAGTGATTGGCGAAACGGCGATCATCGGCGAGCGGGTGCGCATCTACCAAGCCGTGACCCTGGGCGCCAAGCGCTTCCCGGCGGACGAGGACGGCCAACTGCAAAAAGGCCACCCGCGCCACCCGATTGTCGAGGACGACGTGGTGATCTACGCCGGCGCCACGATCCTGGGGCGTATCACCATCGGCCAGGGCTCGACCATCGGCGGCAACGTCTGGCTGACCCGCAGCGTTCCGCCCGGCTGCAACCTGACCCAGGCCAACCTGCAACATGATGATGGGACGCAGAAGTAGGGGCTGGGCAATAGAGATCGCCGGTGGGAGCAACTGTCTTACCCCTGCCATTCGTCACCGCCACTCAGGCTGCCATTGCGAGCAGGCTCGCTCCCACAGAGGAAAAATGAAAATCCCACCCACACCACAGTAGGGCTGTGGTGTCGGTTGGTTTTCGGTTCAGGCAACGTGCTCTGTGGGAGCGGGCCCAGCCCGCGATGGTGTTTGGCTAGCCATCGCCTCGCTGCCGACGGTTTTAACGCTGAACGAAACTGTTTACCCCACGTCATACCCTTCCTTGAGCTAGCGTACGAAAGTACTGGCGAGCCTTACGATTAGTCCTCGAACCCTATCCATGTTTAACTTGAACGCTCGTTCAAGTTAAACCGGTGGTTCGCTGCCCGTACACAACAGGAGGCTTGCCTTTGCTGAGTCCGTTTTTTTCGGCCCCCTTTTCCATCCCTGAGGTGCATCGTCCATGAGTGCATCGTCTACTCCTACCTCCGGCCAGATGCGCATGAATGCGCCGGTGTTCTATTTCGCAGCCAGTTTCATCCTGGTGTTCGGCCTGGTGGTGATCGCATTCCCGCAGGAGGCCGGCGCCTGGTTGCTGGCGGCGCAGGACTGGGCGGCCAATACGGTCGGCTGGTATTACATGCTGGCGATGACCCTGTATCTGGTCTTCGTGGTGGTCACCGCGCTGTCTGGCTACGGCAAGATCAAGCTCGGTGCCGACCACGACGAGCCCGAGTTCAGTTACCTGTCATGGGCCGGGATGTTGTTCGCGGCGGGGATCAGCATCACGCTGTTTTTCTTCTGCGTTTCCGAACCCCTGACGCACCTGCTGCAACCGCCCCAGGGCGAGGCTGGCACCGCCGATGCGGCGCGCCAGGCCATGCAGGTGCTGTTTTTGCACTGGGGCCTGCACGGCTGGGGTGTGTTTGCCTTTGTCGGCATGGCCCTGGCGTACTTCGCCTACCGGCATAACCTGCCGCTGGCCCTGCGTTCGGCCCTGTACCCGTTGATCGGCAAGCGCATCAACGGCCCCATCGGCTATGCGGTGGATGGCTTCGGCATCATCGCCACGGTGTTTGGCCTGGGCGCGGACATGGGGTTTGGCGTGCTGCACCTCAATTCCGGCCTGGATTACCTGTTCGGCATCGCCCACACCCAATGGATTCAGGTCGGCCTGATAACCCTGATGATGGGCGCGGCGATCATCGTCGCCGTCGCTGGCGTCGATAAAGGCGTGCGGGTGATGTCCGACATCAACATGCTGCTGGCCTGCGCGTTGCTGTTGTTCGTGCTGTTCGCCGGGCCCACCCAGCACTTGCTCAACACCCTGATCCAGAACCTGGGCGACTACCTCGGCGCCTTGCCGGCCAAGAGTTTCGACGTGTACGCCTACGACAAGCCCAGCGACTGGCTGGGCGGTTGGACGGTGTTCTATTGGGCCTGGTGGATCGCGTGGTCGCCCTTTGTCGGGCTGTTTATCGCGCGTATCTCCCGGGGCCGCACGATCCGCGAATTCGTCTTCGGCGTGCTGCTGATCCCTCTGGGGTTCACCCTGGCCTGGATGTCGATTTTCGGCAACAGCGCCATCGATCTGGTGCTCAACCACGGCATGAGTGCCTTGGGCATGTCGGCCTTGGAAAACCCGTCGATGACCCTGTACCTGCTGCTGGAAACCTACCCCTGGGGCAAAACCGTGATCGCGGTCACGGTGTTCATTAGCTTCGTATTCTTCGTCACCTCGGCGGATTCCGGCACCGTGGTGCTGTCCACGCTCTCGGCCCGGGGCGGCAACGCCGATGAAGACGGGCCCAAGTGGCTGCGGGTGTTCTGGGGCGCGATGACGGCCCTGGTGACCAGCGCGCTGCTGTTCGCCGGCAGTATCGATTCGCTGAAGTCGGCGGTGGTGCTGACCTCGCTGCCGTTCTCGATGATCTTGCTGCTGATGATGTGGGGCTTGCACAAGGCGTTTTACCTCGAATCCCAGAAGCAGATCGCCCAGTTGCACTCCCTGGCACCGGTTTCGGCCTCGCGCCGGGGCAAGGGTGGTTGGCGCCAGCGCCTGAGCCAGGCGGTGCATTTCCCTTCGCGCGATGAGGTTTACCGCTTCCTCGACACCACGGTGCGCCCGGCCATCGAGGAAGTGACGGCGGTGTTCGTCGAGAAAGGCCTGAACGTCGTCGCCCAGCCCGACCCGGCCAACGACAGCGTCAGCCTGGAGATCGGCCATGGTGACGAGCACCCGTTCGTGTACCAGGTGCAGATGCGCGGTTACTTCACGCCGTCCTTCGCCCGCGGCGGCATGGGCCCCAAGGAACTGCGTAACCGCCGCTACTACCGGGCCGAAGTGCACCTGGCCGAAGGCAGCCAGGACTACGACCTTATGGGCTACACCAAAGAGCAGATCATCAACGACATCCTCGACCAGTACGAACGGCACATGCAGTTTTTGCATTTGGTCAGGTGAGGTTGGGGAGGCTCATCACGAGCGCGCCTATGCCCACAGGGCATTACGTAACCCCTGTGTGGTGATGGCGGTCTAAAGGCTTGCCAGGAAGCTGACCGCGGGCTGTCCAGACGTTCCGGCGGATACGATCAGCGAAATCCTCCTCGAACATGCCCCCGTGCGGCGTCCAGCAGGCTGCTGCGGCGTTTGCCGGGCGGCAGACGCTCGATGCCGTGGAGAATCTGCGCCATGGTGATGGCGCTGATGTACAGATCACTGGCTACTTGCTGCTCTACCCAAAGCGAAACGACGAGCGCGGGTGGTGGCCGCATCAGCTCGGAAAGTAGGTTGGTGTCGAGCACAATCATTGTCCCAGGTCCACCACGCGGGGCGCGTCGCTGCGCGCGGGCAGATCAAGTTCCACGCCACCCTCCTCGGCGAACCGCGCGCGAATGCGGCTGCCCAAGCCATCGCCGCTGGCCGCCTTGTTCAGTGCCTTGTGCAAAACCAAGCGGGCCTCTTCTTCCATGGAATGACCGCTGTGCGCTGCCTCGACCCGCAGTCGCTCTTTCACGCGGTCGTCTAGGTTGCGAATAGTCAGACTCGCCATGGTGCCTCCCGCTGCAATCAATGAAGTCATTGCGCTGTCAGCGGGCCGGCGGCTTGCCGTTGGTCATTTGCCGGCTAAAACGGCACATCCCCCAAAATCGTCGCCCGCTGCATCACCCGACGCTGCGGGCGGTAGTCGTCCACGGCGTAGTGCTGGGTGACGCGGTTGTCCCAAAAGGCGATGTCGTTGGCCTGCCAGCGCCAGCGCACGATGAATTCGGGGCGGGTGGCGTGGGCGAAAAGGAATTTGAGGAGGGTTTCGCTTTCGCTGCCGCTCAGTTCGTTGATGCGGCTGGTGAAGCCCTCGCTGACGAACAGGGACTTGCGCCCGCTGACCGGGTGGGTGCGTACCACGGGGTGGGACACGGGCGGGTTTTTCTGGCGTGCTTCTTCCCAACGCGCCAGGTCGGCGGGGGTGGTGCCGTAGCGCTCCACCGGGAAGGAGCGGGTGAAATCATGGGTTGCCGTCAGCCCGGTGAGCAGGTTTTGCAAGGGTTTTGACAGTGCCTCGAATGCCGCGATGCCGCTGGCCCACAAGGTATCGCCGCCCACGGCGGGCAGCAGTTTGGCGCTGAGCACCGCGCCCATGGCCGGGTTGGGCAGGAAGGTCACGTCGGTGTGCCAGATGGCGTTGTCGCCCACGTCGGTGACGGCGGTGTCGAGGATCAGCACTTCGGGCTGTTCCGGCACGTTGGGGTAGATCGGGTGAATGTGCAGATCGCCGAAGTTCGCCGCAAATCGCGCTTGCTGCTGAGGTGTGATCGGCTGATCGCGGAAAAACAACACCTGGTGCTTGAGCAGCGCCTGCTCAATGGCGTCCCGTTGTTCCAGGTTCAGCGGTGCGCTGACGTCGACGCCGCTGATCTGCGCGCCGAGGGCCAGGCTTATAGGGGTGATGGTCAGGCTGCTCATGGGGTTCCCTTTGAGTGTGTGGCGCCGAGCGCTCGGCGGTGATTAATGGGCCTGGCCGTGCCACGGCACCAGTTTGCGTTGCAGGGCGCGCAGGCCCATTTCCATGGCGAAGGCAATCAGGGCGATGACCAGAATCCCCAGCACCACCACATCGGTGACCAGAAATTGCGCCGCCGACTGCACCATGAAACCCAGGCCACTGGTGGCGGCGATGAGTTCGGCGGCCACCAGGGTGGACCAGCCCACACCCAGGCCGATGCGCACCCCGGTGAGAATGTCGGGCAGGGCGCTGGGCAGGATCACATGGCGAATCAGTTGTGCGCGGGTGGCACCCAGCGATTGCGCGGCGCGCAGTTTCGCCGGGTCCACGGTGCGCACGCCGGTGGCGGTGGCGATGGCGATCGGGGCGAAGATCGCCAGGTAAATCAGCAGCACCTTGGACAACTCGCCAATGCCGCACCAGATGACGATCAACGGCAAGTAGGCCAAGGGCGGGATCGGCCGGTAGAACTCGATCAGCGGGTCGAGGATGCCGCGGGCGATGCGGTTGTGGCCGATGGCGATGCCCACCGGCACGGCGGTGAGCACGGCAAAGCCCAGGCCCAGGCCGATGCGCCCCAGGCTCGCGGCCAGGTGCTGCCACAGGGTGGAATCCATGTAGCCGCTGGTGGCCAGCAACCAGCCCTTTTGCAGCACGGCCGAGGGCGGCGGCAAAAACAAAGGCTCGATCAGGCCGCTGGCGGTCACCGCCCACCACAGGGCGAGCAGCGCCAAAAGCGTCAGCACGCTGATGGTGCGGGTGCCGAGGCTGCGGCGCGGGGCGCCGGCGGGTGCCGCGTGGCCGGCAGGTTTGGCGACGGTGGCGGGGAGTTCGTAGCTGCTCATGCGCGCTCCTGGCGTTGGGAGAACACGCGGCTTAGCACATGCTCACGGGTTTCGATAAAGCGCGGGTCGGACTTGATCGCCCGCGCCGATTCGCCGGCGGCGTAGCGCTGGCCGAAATCCAGGCTCAGGCGCTCGACAATCTGCCCGGGGTTGGGCGCCAGCAAAATCAGGTCGGTGGCCAGGAACACCGCTTCTTCGATGTCGTGGGTAATCAGGAACACCGGTTTGGCGGTGCGCCGCCAGACTTGCAGGAGCAACTCCTGCATCTGTTCGCGGGTGAAGGCATCGAGGGCACCGAACGGCTCATCCATCAGCAGCACACGCGGGTCGGCGGCCAGGGCGCGAGCTAGGCCGACGCGCTGTTTCTGCCCGCCGGAGAGCTGCCAGATACGCCGTTGGTCGAACCCGGCCAGGTCCACCAGGGCCAGCATCTCGCGGGCGCGGCTGTCCCGTTGTACGCGGGGCACGCCGGCCAGTTCCAGGCCGAAACCGACGTTGGCAAGCACGTCCTGCCAGGGCAGCAGAGCGTCGTCCTGGAACACCACGCCGCGCTCGGCACTGGGGCCTTGCACGGGCACGCCGTCGAGGGTGATGCGCCCGGCGCTGGGGGTGACGAAACCGGCAATCAGGTTTAACAGCGAGGTTTTGCCACTGCCGGATGGGCCCAGGGCCACCAGCAGTTGCCGGGGCCCCAGGTTGAGGGTGATGTCGGCCAGCACCGGCTCGGGGCTGCCCGGGTACTGTGCGCTGATGCGCTCCAGTTCTAACAAGGCCATCGCGGCGTACTCCGGGTCAGTTGGGGATGAACAGGGCGCTGACGTAGGGCGCGTAGTCCGGCAGCACGGCTTGCACCTTGCCCTGCGCCTTGAGGGGCGCGTGGGTGGCTTTTGCATAGCTGCCGTCGGCCCGGGCGACTGTGGCTGGGGCCACGGTGGTGTGGTACGCGACGGTGAGGTCCGCCGCGTGGGCGAACAGGCTGGCCGCCGCCAGGGTTAGGGCCGCCAGGAGGCGAAGGGGGGCGTGCAGTTTCATCGTGAAGCTCCTCATCAGGCGGCCGAGGTTTCGGCTGATGAGGAGACTAAATGATCTAAGAATTCAAAAATAAATAACTTTTTAGAATTAGCTTATGAGCAAGGCGCACGGCGGTGGGGGTTTTGTGCCAGCGCTTAACCTGTGGGAGCGAGCCTGCTCGCGATAAGGCTGGGGCAGGCGCTGCATATGTACTGGCAAGGAGGCCGCTAGCGCGAGCGGAGCGCCGCCCGGCCAGCTCCCACCGTCAGTTACTGATGGCCAGAATGCTCGCCTGGTAGGAACCGACAAATACGTCGAAATCGCCCACCTCGGTTTGCTCCAGTTCGGTTTGCTGGGCCAGGGAGCTGCGGGCCAGTTCTTCAAAGCGGGCCTGGTCCTCGGTGCTCAACGGCTCGCGGCGGAAGAATTCGGCGTGGGCCTGGCTCTGGCGCATGGAGAACTGGGTGAAGCTTTCCTGGTGCTCGGCCATGGCGGCCAGGACCTGGGCCGAGGGGGTCAGCGACGGGTCGCGGACCTTCGCCATTTGCGCATCCAGGGCCTTACTGTGGGCGTTGCCGCCGTGGCTCTGGTCGAGCAGGGCGGCCAGCGGGGCGATGTTCTCCAGCAACTCGGCGGCCCATTCCTTGAGGTCCACGGCCTGGCCATTGCGCTGCAATTGCAGGCCCGGGCGGCGGCCTTCCTTGACCACGCTGAGGAAGTTGGAGGTGCAGTTGCCGCATTCGTTGTTCTGGAACAGCGGGCTCTCGTTCAGGGCGCAATACAGCAAAAACGCATCGATGAAGCGCGACTGCGGCAGGTCGATGCCCATCGGCAGGAACGGGTTGATGTCCAGGCAACGTACTTCGACGTACTGGATGCCGCGCGCCATGAGGGCCTGGATCGGCCGCTCGCCGGTGTAGGTGACACGCTTGGGGCGGATGTTGGAGTAGTACTCGTTTTCGATCTGCAGGATGTTGGTGTTGAGCTGCACCCATTCACCGTCCTGATGGGTGCCGATTTCGACGTAGGGCGCGTAGGGCGTGGCCACGGCCTTGCGTAGGCTGTCGGTGTAGCTTTCCAGGTCGTTGTAGCAGGGCGTGAGGCCAGCCTGGGCGTTGCTCTGGTAACCCAGGTCGCTCATGCGCAGGCTGGTGGCATGGGGCAGGTAGAGGGTGTCGGCGTCCCACTGTTCGAGCTGGTGGGCGCGGCCCCGCAGGAAACCGGCGTCCAGCGCCGGCGAGGCACCGAACAGGTACATCAGCAGCCAGCTATAACGGCGGAAATTGCGGATCACGGCGATATAGGCGGCCGACTGATAGTCGCGGTCGGTGCCGACAAAACCTTCGGCCTGCTTGAGCAGCGGCCAGATTTTTTCCGCCAGGGAAAAGTTGTAGTGGATCCCGGCGATGCACTGCATGGTCTTGCCGTAGCGCAGCGCCAGGCCCTTGCGGTAGACGTACTTGAGCTGGCCGATGTTGGAGGTGCCGTAATAGGCGATCGGGATATCTTCCTCGGCCGGCAACGGGCACGGCATCGATGGACTCCACAGGTACTCGTCGCCGAGCTTGCTGTAGGCGAAACGGTGGATCTTGTCGAGGCTGGCCAGGGTGTCTGCCGGGTCGGGCAGGGCCGGGGTGATGAATTCCAGCAGCGACTCGGAATAGTCGGTGGTAATCAGTTCGTTGGTCAGCGCGGCGCCCAGGGCTTCGGGGTGCGGCGTCTGGGCCAGGCGGCCGGCCTCGGTGACGCGCAGGCATTCGCGTTCGATACCGTGCAGGCACTGTTGGAGCACCGAAAGGTTGGCGTGCTCGCTGAGCAGGGCCAGGCGGCGGTTGAGAAGTTCGCTCAAGTTGGATTCCTTCACGCGTCAGTCGCCCCAATATGGGGGTGGGCAGGACGGTCTACAAGGGTGAAGTAGAAACTGGCGTTTTCGCCTGGTTTTAGAGCCGGATCGGCCCGCATTGAAAATGCCGACTTCCATTCGTGAAATTGGCTACTGCGGATGAAGAAAATTCCGACGCCGCATTTGCAGCGCCGAAATTAACCCAAATCCATGACCGGCAGCTATAGCGTTGCGAAGGTGCCTTGCGCCTTAGCGACCAGTTTGTCGCCCTGCATCACCTCGGCTTCGACCACCAGCGTGCGCCGGCCCGGGTGGATGACCCGCGCGATGCACTGCACCTCGCCGTTGTCCACGGCGCGGATGTAGTTGATCTTGCACTCGATAGTGGCGCTCTGCTGGTCAAAGCCGTGGCTGCTGGAACACGCCAGGCCCATGGCGATATCCACCAGGCTGAACAGCGCCCCGCCATGCAACTTGCCACCGCGGTTGCGCAGTTCTGGCGCCAGCGCCAGGGCGACTTCGGCCACACCGCCCTCCAGGCGCAGCAAGCGGCAGCCCAGCAGTTGGCTGAATGCGCTTTGCACCACCTCGGCGGGGGCGGCCATCAGCGCTTCTTCAACTGCTTGGCGTTGGCGAACAGCGATGCCATGGCGTTGTTGCTCGCCGCCGGCGCTGGTGCTTCCTTGCGTGGCGCGCTGCCTTGGGACTGGCGCGGTGCAGAGCCTGGGCGCGAGCCACGGGCGCCGTCGATTTTCTCGCCCGGAGTGTCGCCCATGCGCATCGACAGGCCCACGCGTTTGCGCGGGATATCGACCTCCATGACCTTGACCTTGACCACGTCGCCAGCCTTTACCGCTTCGCGCGGATCTTTGATGAACTTCTCCGATAATGCAGAGATATGCACCAGGCCGTCCTGATGAACGCCGATATCCACGAACGCACCGAAGTTGGTGACGTTAGTGACGACGCCTTCGAGGATCATGCCCAGTTGCAGGTCCTTGAGGTCCTCGACGCCGTCCTGGAATTCGGCGGTCTTGAACTCGGGCCGGGGGTCGCGCCCTGGTTTTTCAAGCTCTTGCAGGATGTCGGTGATGGTCGGCACGCCGAAGGTTTCGTCGGTGTACTTTTTTGGGTCCAAGCGCTTGAGGAACGCGGCATCGCCGATCAGCGAGCGGATATCGCGCTCGGTTTCGGCGGCGATGCGCTGTACCAGCGGATAAGCCTCGGGGTGGACCGCCGAGGCGTCCAGCGGGTTGTCACCATTCATCACGCGCAGGAAGCCTGCCGCTTGCTCGAAGGTTTTTTCCCCAAGGCGCGAGACTTTTTTCAGTGCGGCGCGGGTCTTGAAGGCGCCGTTCTCATCGCGGTGGGTGACGATGTTCTGCGCCAGGGTGGCGTTGAGGCCGGAGATGCGCGCCAGCAGCGCCACGGAGGCGGTATTGACGTCCACGCCCACGGCGTTCACGCAGTCTTCGACCACGGCATCCAGGCCGCGGGCCAGTTTCAACTGCGACACGTCGTGCTGGTACTGGCCGACACCGATGGATTTCGGGTCGATTTTCACCAATTCCGCCAACGGGTCTTGTAGGCGCCGGGCAATGGACACCGCACCACGGATCGACACGTCGAGATCCGGGAATTCCTTGGAGGCCAGCTCCGAGGCCGAGTACACCGAAGCGCCCGCCTCGGACACCATGACCTTGGTCATTTTCATCGCCGGGTACTTCTTGATGAGCTCGGCGGCCAACTTGTCGGTTTCGCGGCTGGCGGTGCCGTTGCCGATGGCGATCAGGTCCACCGCGTGCTTGGCGCACAGAGCGGCGAGGATGGCCAGGGTCTGGTCCCATTTGTTGTGCGGCACGTGGGGGTAGACGGTGGCGTGGTCCAGCAGTTTGCCGGTGGCATCGACCACCGCCACCTTGCAGCCGGTGCGCAGGCCCGGGTCCAGGCCCAGGGTGGCGCGCGGCCCGGCGGGGGCGGCCAGCAGCAGGTCGTGCAGGTTGTGGGCGAAGACGTTGATCGCCTCGGTTTCGGCGCCGTCGCGCAACTCGCCCAGCAGGTCGGTTTCCAGGTGGGTGTAGAGCTTGACCTTCCAGGTCCAGCGCACCACCTCACCCAACCATTTGTCGGCAGGACGGTTCTGGTTCTGGATGCCGAACTGCTGGCCGATCATGCCTTCGCACGGGTGCATGGTGCCCGGCAATTCGTCGCCGACCTTGAGCGCGGAGCTGAGGATGCCCTCGTTGCGGCCCCGGAAAATCGCCAGGGCGCGGTGCGATGGCATGCTCTTGAGCGGCTCGTCGTGTTCGAAATAGTCGCGGAACTTGGCGCCTTCCTCTTCCTTGCCAACGATCACGCGGGCACTGAGGGTGGCTTCCTGCTTGAGGTAGTTGCGCAGTTTTTCCAGGAGGTTGGCGTTTTCGGCGAAGCGCTCCATGAGGATGTACTTGGCGCCTTCGAGGGCGGCCTTGACATCGGCTACACCTTTTTCCGCGTTGACGAAGCGTGCGGCCTCGGTTTCCGGGGTTTGCGTCGGGTCGTTGAACAGGCCGTCGGCCAAATCGCCCAGGCCCGCTTCCAGGGCGATCTGGCCCTTGGTGCGACGCTTTTGCTTGAACGGCAGGTAAAGGTCTTCGAGGCGGGTCTTGGTGTCGGCGAGTTTGATATCGCGGGCCAGTTCCGGGGTCAGCTTGCCCTGCTCCTCGATGCTGGCGAGGATACTGACGCGCCGTTCGTCGAGTTCTCGCAGGTAACGCAGGCGCTCTTCCAGGTGCCGCAATTGGATGTCATCGAGGCTGCCGGTCACTTCTTTACGGTAACGGGCGATAAAGGGCACCGTGGAGCCCTCATCCAGTAGGGCGACGGCCGCTTCGACCTGTTGCGGGCGGACACCGAGTTCCTCGGCGATGCGGCTGTTGATGCTGTCCATAAAACCACCTGAAAAATTGTGAAAGCAGGCCCGCACCACCGGCTTAAGGGGGGCGCGCGCCTGGTTGAGCGGCCTGGCCGGCACCGCTGCCTGGATCGACAGGCAGCCTGTGGACCCGTGAAATCGAACGTTTACTGCGCGACCCGTGAAAATGGATAACGGCCACCGACAGTAACGATCAGACATTGCCCTACACAAAAGGCGGCGCATTATAACCAGCGATCTGTGCTTCGGGGGCATTGCACCGCGTAGGCACAATGGCTGGATTGCTGGCGCCAGAGGAAAAATCTGCTAACAATGCACACGGTGCGTATAACGGCAGCTACGCCATAATGCGCGCCGAGATCACAGGAGCATCCAATGAGCAGCACTGCACACACTGCTGAAGGCGAAAAAATTCTCATCGTTGACGACGATCCGGGGCTGAGCAGCTTGCTGGAGCGTTTTTTCGTCAGCAAGGGCTATCGCGCACGCGCGGTGCCGAACACCGAGCAAATGGATCGTCTGCTGGCCCGCGAGGTGTTCAACCTGGTGGTACTCGACTTGATGATGCCCGGCGAAGATGGCCTCAGCGCCCTCAAACGCATGCGTAGCCTCAAAAACCAAATTCCGATCATCATGCTGACCGCCAAGGGCGATGAGCTGAGCCGGATCAATGGCCTTGAAAAAGGCGCCGACGATTACCTGGCCAAGCCGTTCAACCCGGATGAGTTGATGGCTCGCGTCAAAGCGGTGCTGCGCCGTCAGTCGGCACCGGTACCTGGCGCGCCGGGTAGCGAAGACGAGAGTGTGACCTTCGGCGATTACGAACTCTCCCTGGCAACCCGCGAACTCAAGCGTGGCGACGAAGTACATATGCTCACCACGGGTGAGTTCGCCGTGCTCAAGGCTCTGGTGATGAACGCCCGCCAGCCGCTGACCCGCGACAAACTGATGAACCTGGCCCGCGGTCGCGAATGGGATGCCTTGGAGCGTTCTATCGATGTACAGATTTCCCGTCTGCGCCGGATGATCGAGCCTGACCCGTCCAAGCCACGCTACATCCAGACTGTCTGGGGTGTCGGCTACGTGTTTGTCCCGGATGGCACTGCGACCAAGTGACCGGTGATTTGTAGGAGTGAGCTTTTCGGGCCCTGTCGGATACCGGTAGCCCCGCAGGTCGCCCTCCGCAATTTTGCGAGCGCTGCTCGCTCCTGCAAAGTGTGTAGCTGTCGTCTATGAAGACCCCACTGTGGTTCCCCCAAAGTTTTTTCTCGCGCACCCTTTGGCTGGTGCTCATTGTCGTCCTGTTCTCCAAGGCACTCACCTTGGTTTATCTGTTGATGAACGAGGACGTGCTGGTAGACCGACAGTACAGCCACGGGGTTGCCTTGACCTTGCGTGCTTACTGGGCTGCTGACGAAGCCAACCGCGAAAAAATCGCCGATGTCGCTGGGCTGATCCGCGTGGTGGGCGCCGGTGTGCCGGAAGGCGAGCAGCATTGGCCCTACAGCGAGGCCTATCAGCGCCAAATGCAGTCTGAGCTGGGCGCTGACACCGAGGTGCGCTTGCGCATGCAGGCACCCCCAGCGCTGTGGGTACGGGCGCCGAGCCTGGGGGATGGCTGGCTGAAGGTGCCGCTTTATCCGCACCCATTGCGTGGTCAGAAAATCTGGAACGTCTTGGGCTGGTTCCTGGCCATCGGCCTGTTGTCCACTGCGTCTGCCTGGATCTTCGTCAGCCAACTCAACCAACCCCTCAGGAGGCTGGTGTATGCCGCCCGCCAACTCGGCCAGGGCCGCAGCGTGCGCTTGCCCATCAGCGACACCCCGAGCGAAATGGCCGAGGTGTACCGTGCGTTCAATCAGATGGCCGAGGATGTCGAACAGGCTGGGCGTGAGCGTGAGCTGATGCTCGCTGGCGTGTCTCACGACCTGCGCACGCCCTTGACGCGCCTGCGTTTGTCCCTGGAACTGATGGGCGACCACAGCGACTTGAGCGACGAAATGGTGCGCGATATCGAGGACATGGACGCAATTCTTGACCAGTTTCTGGCATTTATTCGCGACGGTCGTGACGAGTCGGTAGAGGAAGTCGACCTCAGTGATCTGGTGCGCGAGGTTGCGGCCCCCTACAACCAGAATGAAGAGCGCGTACGTCTGTGCCTGGAGCCGATCCAGCCGTTTCCGCTGCGCCGTGTGTCCATGAAGCGGCTATTGAACAATCTGATCGGCAATGCCTTGCACCACGCCGGTACGGGAGTTGAAGTCGCGGCTTATGTTTCGGGCGACACCAATGCACCGTATGTGGTGCTCAGTGTCATGGACCGCGGTGCGGGTATCGATCAGTCGGAGTTGGAAGCCATCTTCAATCCCTTCACCCGTGGCGACCGCGCCCGGGGCGGTAAAGGCACAGGTTTGGGGCTGGCCATCGTCAAGCGCATCGCGTCGATGCACGGCGGTAATGTCGAACTGCGCAACCGCACCGGTGGTGGCCTGGAAGCACGGGTGCGCTTGCCGTTGGGGCTCATGCTGCCGCGAGATGCAGTTTGACGGCAGCTGCAAGCGGCAAGCGATGAGCTGGAAGAGAGGCGCCATGCCTTGCTTTCCTCTTGCAGCTTGCAGCTTGCAGCTTGCAGCTAAAACCTTGCCGTTATCCTTTTCCTTTGGTTCGGGTCATGTTCGGCCCGCCATTCTTTTCCAAGTGCTGAATGATGATTCCCGCCACGTCCTTGTTGGTGGTGGTCTCGATGCCTTCCAGGCCGGGTGAGGAGTTCACCTCCATCACCAGGGGCCCGTGGTTGGAGCGCAGGATATCGACGCCTGCCACGCTTAAGCCCATGACCTTGGCTGCCCGCAGGGCGGTCATGCGTTCTTCCGGAGTGATTTTGATAAGGCTGGCGCTGCCGCCACGGTGCAGGTTGGAACGGAACTCGCCGGGCTTGGCCTGACGCTTCATTGCTGCGATCACCTTGTCGCCCACCACGAAGCAGCGGATGTCCGCGCCGCCCGCTTCCTTGATGTATTCCTGCACCATGATGTTCTGCTTGAGGCCCATGAACGCCTCAATCACCGACTCCGCCGCCGTCGCCGTTTCGCACATCACCACGCCGATACCCTGGGTGCCTTCGAGTACCTTGATGACCAGCGGCGCGCCGTTGACCATTTCGATCAGGTCGGGAATGTCGTCTGGCGAGTGGGCAAACCCGGTCACCGGCAGGCCAATGCCACGCCGCGACAGCAGTTGCAGCGAGCGCAGTTTGTCCCGCGAGCGGGCGATGGCCACGGACTCATTGAGGGGGAATACGCCCATCATTTCAAACTGACGCAACACCGCGCAGCCGTAGAACGTCACCGAGGCGCCGATCCGTGGGATCACCGCGTCGAAGCCTTCCAGCGGTTTGCCACGGTAATGGATCTGTGGCTTGTGGCTGGCGATGTTCATATAAGCACGCAGGGTATCGATCACCACCATCTCATGGCCGCGTTCGGTCCCCGCTTCAACCAAGCGACGGGTGGAATACAGACGCGGGTTACGCGACAGCACAGCGATCTTCATGCAACACCTGTGGCAGAGGTAGTGGAGGCCGGAAATACCGGTTTGTCTTGAACGTACTTGAGGCCCGGATTAACCACCAATTGGCCGGCGATCAGGGCTTTGGAACCGAGTAGTAAGCGGTAGCGCATGGACTTGCGGCAGGCGAGGGTGAATTCCACCTGCCAGACGCGATCGCCCAGGGCCAGGGGGGTGCGGATGACATACCGCACCTGCGCATGGCCGTTGGAGCTTTTTATCGTCTTGATCGCCACCAGCGGCGCTTCACAGTGGCGATGGCGCAGTTGCACCACGGTGCCCAAGTGGGCGTTGAAACGCACCCATTTTTCGCCGCCGCGCTCGAAGGGTTCGATTTCGGTGGCGTGCAGGCTGGAAGTGCTGGCGCCGGTGTCGATCTTCGCCCGCAGGCCTGCCACTCCCAGGTCGGGTAGGGCGACCCACTCGCGTAGGCCGACAACGGTCAAATGGTCAAAAGTCTTCAAATAGGCTCAACCCGTAAAAAACCGTTCGCGCCGCAAGCGGCCGAATTTGCGGTATTCACGCAGAATAATGGGTAAAAGGCGACAGATATCTACGGCCCGCAGTGCCCGCCCTCAAGCGTCGGGCTGGGGCGCGGCATTCTAAACCGAGCGGGTGTCAGTCATGGCACAACAGAAACGGTAGTACAGTTCGGAAATATTTCAGAATGAGGAATTCCGATGGCACAAAAAAGCGAAGAGGATGACAAGGTTCGTCTGGATAAGTGGTTGTGGGCGGCGCGTTTTTTCAAAACCCGCGCCCTGGCCAAGGCGGCCATCGAGAGCGGCAAAGTGCATTGGCGCGGCGAGCGCTGCAAGCCCGGCAAAGAGCCTCGGGTGGGCGATGAGTTCCAGATCCGCGCCGGGCTCGATGAGCGCACGGTGGTGGTTTTGGCGTTGTCGATCGTGCGCCGAGGCGCGCCCGAGGCCCAGGCGCTATACGCCGAGACCGAGGCGAGCATCGCCAAGCGCGAAGCTGCCGCGGCCATGCGCAAGGCCGGCGCCCTGGGGGTGAGCACCGATGGCAAGCCGAGCAAGAAGCAGCGCCGCGATCTGTTCAAGTTCCGTGGCGCCAGTCACGCCGATTGACCGGCCAGCCACAGGGGGCCTAACTCACGCGGTGCGTACCACACTCAGGCGCGAGACCATGGGGATATGCCCCAGCAGCCGGAACAGCGGCTCGCTGACCCGCAACAGCGCCCCCGAGACCTTGGCCGCGAAGGGCGTGTAGTAACCCCAGCCGAGGGCCAGCACCGCCAGCAGGACACCGCCTATATAGTCGTCCTGGCCCCAATGGGCGCCAGCTACCAGGCGCGGCAGCATGAACAGGATCGCCAGGCCCCAGACCACCAGGCGTTGCCCCAGCGTGCGGCTGAACAGGCCCATGAACAGCGCCCAGATAATCAGCACTGAGGCGTGGTCACCGGGGAAGCTCTGGCTGGAACGGTCCTTGAGCTCCCAGGTTTTTTCCAGGCCCGGGAAATAGTCGCTCATGCGCACCGCGCCTTCGATCACCATGGACGGGCTGTGGTGCTGCCAGCCCATCTGGGCGGCTAGTTTGGAAAACAGCATGCGCACAAACAGCAACAGCAGCAGGATGGCGAGGAAGCCAAAGAACGCCTGGCGCACATGGATGGCCTTGAACACCCAGTCACCGCGAATCAGCAGCGCCAGTAGGATCACCCCCACTACCGCGTCGAACGGGCGCAGGCTGGCGACGGCCCAGGTGTGCAACCAGGCCGGGTGGGTCGCCAATGGCGCATTGAGCAGGCCGAACAGCCACTCGTCGAAAATGACACAGAGCATCTGGCCCGTAGGCCACAACCAAAAACACAGCAGTGCAAGAGGTAGTAAGTTACACAACGCCAAGCGACCGAGGTTCCACCTTGCTTGGAACAAACCCGGATTGTTCATAAAATGCCTCCCGTGGCCGAACATTCATGCACCAAAATGGTGCTAGTCCGTGATTTTCGCCTCTCGTACACATTTTGTCATTACTTCAGATACCCAAACCTATGACCGATCTACCAGATACCGACTTCACCCAACGCTTCATCTTTGATGACAGCGACACTCGCGGCGAGCTGGTTGCGTTGGAACGTAGCTATGCCGAAGTTCTCGCCAAACACCCTTACCCGGAGCCTGTCGCGCAACTGCTCGGTGAGTTGATGGCGGCGGCGTCGCTGCTGGTTGGCACCTTGAAGTTCGACGGTTTACTGATCCTCCAGGCCCGCTCCGAAGGGCCGGTGCCGATGCTGATGATCGAGTGCTCCAGCGAGCGCGAAATCCGTGGCCTGGCCCGTTACGAAGCGGACCGCATCGCTCCGGACGCGACCCTGGCCGACCTGATGCCCGGCGGCGTCCTTGCGCTGACGGTCGACCCGACCCAGGGCCAGCGCTACCAGGGCATCGTCGACCTCGATGGCGCGACCCTGTCCGAGTGCTTCACCAATTACTTCGT
Source organism: Pseudomonas sp. MF08875 (assembly GCF_059862525.1). NCBI lineage: Bacteria > Pseudomonadati > Pseudomonadota > Gammaproteobacteria > Pseudomonadales > Pseudomonadaceae > Pseudomonas > Pseudomonas sp. MF08875. The sequence continues at coordinate 143,067 of NZ_JCBCUW010000007.1, read as the reverse complement.
CATGTCCCAGCAGGTGGGCACGCGTTTCTGGCTGTATGCCGACGGGCGCCGCGCGCGCGGCCTGCTGTTGCAGCAACTGCCGGCCGACCGGATCAAGGACGAAGACGACCGCGCCGCCAGTTGGCAACACATCACCACCCTGGGCGGCACCCTGACCGCCGACGAGTTGCTGGGTCTGGACAACGAAACCGTGCTGCACCGCCTCTACCACGAAGAGCAGGTGCGCTTGTTCGATCCACAGCACCTGCACTTTCATTGCAGTTGCTCGCGGGACCGTTCCGGCACTGCGCTGGTTAGCCTGGGCCTGGAAGATGCACAGCAATTGGTGGTCGAACACGGCGGCCACATCGAGATCGACTGTCAGTTCTGCAACGAGCGCTACCTGTTCGATGCCGCCGATGTCGCTCAGTTATTCGCTGGAGCAGGCGTAGACACACCCTCGGATACTCGCCACTAAAACGTTTCAGCGCAGGTGATTTACCTGACATTTGTTCAAATGAGGCCGTACTGACGGGAGGACCCTACTTTTTTTGGGTGTTTCTGGCATAATCCGGCCCACTTTTTTCGCGGTAGTAGTGCACAACTTTCTACTACAAAACGTTTGGAGCACTCGGCCACTGGCCGACGGGGAACCTCATGACGCAAGCCAACAACGCCGTGTACACCGATCTGAGTGTCGACGATCTGGTTAAAGAAGCCTTGAACCGCGGTGAAGGCGAGCTGTCCGACACCGGCGCCCTGGTTGTCCGCACCGGCCACCGCACTGGCCGCTCGCCAGTCGACCGTTTCATCGTTGAAGAACCTTCCACCCAGGACGCCATCGCCTGGGGCCCGATCAACCGCAAGTTCCCGGCTGACAAGTTCGATGCCCTGTGGGACCGCGTTGAAGCCTTCATCGGCGAACGCGAGCGCTTTGTTTCCCACGTCCATGTAGGTTCCGATCCTGCGCACTACCTGCCGGTCAAGATGACCACCGGTACTGCCTGGCACAACCTTTTCGGCCGCTGCCTGTTCATCAACCCCGAAGCCGGCCAGTACAACGCCGGTGGCAAGGCTGAGTGGCAGATCCTCAACGTGCCCGAGTTCGAATGCGTTCCGGAACGTGACGGCACCAATTCCGACGGCACCGTGATTCTCAACTTCGCCGCTCGCAAAGTGCTTATCGCTGGTATGCGTTACGCCGGCGAAATGAAAAAAGCCCTGTTCTCGGTACAGAACTTCCTGCTGCCAGCGGTCGACGTGCTGCCGATGCACTGCGCCGCCAACATGGGCGAGGCGGGCGACGTGACCCTGTTCTTCGGCCTGTCCGGCACCGGCAAAACCACCCTGTCGGCCGACGAAAGCCGTTACCTGATCGGTGACGACGAACACGGCTGGGGCGTTGGCGTGGTGTTCAACATCGAAGGCGGTTGCTATGCCAAGTGCATCGACTTGTCCGAGAAGAACGAGCCGGTCATCTGGAAAGCCATCCAGCACGGCGCCGTGCTCGAAAACGTCGTACTCGATGCGAACAAGAAGGCCGACTACGCCGACGACAGCCTGACCCAGAACAGCCGTGCGGCCTACCCACGTGAACTGATCGAAAAACGCGCCCCGCTGAACCTGGGCGGCGAGCCCAACGCGGTGATCTTCCTGACCTGCGACCTGACTGGCGTACTGCCGCCAGTGTCGATCCTCAGCGAAGAACAGGCGGCCTACCACTTCCTGTCCGGCTACACCGCCTTGGTGGGTTCGACTGAAATGGGTTCGGGCAGTGGCATCAAGTCCACCTTCTCCACCTGCTTCGGCGCGCCGTTCTTCCCGCGTCCGGCCGGCGAATACGCTGAGCTGCTGATTAAGCGCATCCGTGGCTTCGGCTCCAAGGTGTACCTGGTCAACACCGGTTGGACCGGCGGTGGCTACGGTGTGGGCAAGCGTTTCAACATCCCGACCACCCGTGGTGTTATCGCCGCCATCCAGAGCGGTGCTCTGGTGGGTGCCGAGACTGAGCACCTGGACACCATCAACCTCGACGTGCCGCTGGCCGTACCGGGCGTTGAAACTGGCCTGTTGAACCCACGCAACACCTGGGCCGACAAGGCTGCCTACGACGAAGCCGCCAAGGCATTGGCCGCCCTGTTCGTCGAGAACTTCAAGAAGTTCGACGTCAGCGACGCCATCAAGGCCGCCGGCCCGAAGTTGTAATGACTTCGCGCTAGCGCAACGAAAAAACCGCCCTTCGGGGCGGTTTTTTTCGGTCATTGAAAACTACGGCAGTTCGCCGCGCGAGGCCGCTTCCAGGTCCATTAAGCCCCGGCCATAGGCCTCGCTGTTGGCGTAGATGCCGGTGCGATTGGCGGTGCTGAGCAGCCGATCGCGGATCTGCTGCGGGCTGAGGTGCGGGTAGCGGCTTTGCAGCGCTGCCAGTGCGCCACTAACGATGGCCGTGGCCGGAGAGGTGCCGGCGGTCTGGGTATAGCCACCGTCCTTGGCGGTGGTGGTCAGGCCCATGTCATTGCCGGAATCGCCACCGGGGACGGCGATGCACCAGGCCGCGGCCACGCCGCAGTAGTTGGATTTGGCATTGACCACGGTGCCGTCGCGTTTGAGGGCGATGACCGCTATCCAGCCTTTTTCCAGCTCCGGGATGGCCAGCGGCAAGCCGGGTTCGGCCAGGGGTTCGCGTTTGAGTTCATTGCCGGTGGGGAAGACAAACACCGCGCCCTCGGCCACCAGTTTGCGCGCCATCTCCAGGGATTGCGGCATCACCTGCTTGTAGCGGGCTTCGGTGATTTCCGTGGCCGGGATCGCATTGGCCCAGGCGTTGCTGAAGATCCGCGCGCCTTGGTCGAAGCCGAACTGCCAGGATTGAGCGATCTCGCTGTCGAAGAAAAACGGCTCGTTGTCGTCACCGAAGCGCAGCGGGATCAGTTGCGCGTTGAACGCTACGCCGTGCATGCCGGCACCGTCCTTGTTGGCCGCCAGGATGCCGGCCATCTGCGTGCCGTGGCCCAGCCTGTCGATGGTGCCGGGGCGGTCTTCGACATAGTCGTAGCCCGGGTGGCCGATGCGGCCCTTGAATTCCGGCAGGTCGGCATTGAGGCCCGAATCGACAAGGGCCACCTTCACGCCCTGGCCGGTGCCGCCGCGGGCGTACAAGGCGGAGGCCTTGATGACGGTCAGGGCTTTTTGCTCGATGTATTCAGGGGTTTCGAAGTTGGGAGCCTCAGGCTCGATGACAGGTTGTTGGGGCACGGTCAGGCATCCGGTCAGGGTCAGCGACAAGCCCGCCAGGCTTATCCATGGTAAAAAGCCGGGCTTGTACGGTCGGGCACTCAAGAGGGGGGTGTGCATGGTTCATTCCTTTAGGTTGATGTGCTTCGGGCTTCCAGCCGCGATGTGGGCGAATCTTAGCCCCGGTTGCCAGGGGTGGTGCAGTGGTTATGTCGTTGGTTTTGTTTCAGCGTGTGGAGCCGTATTCCGCCCTTTTTTCGACTTTTTGGAGCCGCGACCTTATGTACAGCACCCTCGAGCGGGTTTTCGGTTATCCACAGTTTCGCCCTGGCCAGGAGGCGGCGGTCAGTGCGGTATTGGCCGGGCGTTCGGTGGCGGCGATATTTCCTACGGGCTCCGGTAAATCTCTGTGCTACCAGTTACCGGCGTTGCTGCTGCCGCATCTGACACTGGTGGTGTCGCCGCTCTTGGCATTGATGCAGGACCAGTTGGCGTTCTTGCAACGCCACGGCATTGCGGCGGCGAGTATCGATTCGGTGCAGAGCCGTGAAGACGCCAGTGCGGTGATGGCGCGGGCGCGGTCCGGTGAGTTAAAGATCCTGATGATCTCCGTGGAGCGCCTGAAGAACGAACGCTTTCGTAACTTCCTACAACAGGTGCAGATTTCTCTGTTGGTGATCGATGAGGCGCACTGTATTTCGGAGTGGGGCCACAACTTCCGCCCGGATTACCTGAAGCTGCCGGACTACCAACGCCAGTTCGCTATCCCCCAGGCCTTGCTGCTCACCGCCACCGCGACGCCGCAGGTAATTGCCGACATGCAGGCCAAGTTCGCTATCGCCCCCGCCGACGTGGTGACCACCGGTTTCTACCGGCCCAACCTCAACCTGCTGGTGGAGCCGGTAAGCGGCCAGGACAAGCGTCGGCGGCTGGTGCAGTGGATGAGCGCGCGAGCAGGGCAGGCGAGCATCGTCTACGTCACGCTGCAAAAAACCGCCGAGCAGATTGCCGAACACCTGAGCCAGCACGGTATCGCCGCCCAGGCTTATCACGCCGGGTTGCCCCATGAGCGGCGCGAGGCCATCCAGCGCCAGTTCATGGCGGGCCAGGCCGGTTGCATCGTCGCCACCATCGCGTTCGGCATGGGCATCGACAAAAGCGATATCCGCAACGTGGTGCATTTTGACCTGCCCAAATCCATCGAGAACTACAGCCAGGAAATCGGCCGCGCCGGCCGCGATGGCCAGCCCTGCGATTGCCTGGTGCTGGCCAACCGCGACAGCCTCAATGTGCTGGAAAACTTCGTCTACGGCGACACTCCGGAGTTGAGCGGCATCCGCTGTGTGCTGGAAGAACTGCAAGGCGCCGCACCGGACGGCCAGTGGGAATTTTTGCTGGGGCCGCTGGCAGACCAGAGCAACATCCGCCAACTGCCCCTCAAGACCTTGCTGGTGCAGTTGGAATTACGGGGGTTGATCGCCCCGCGTTACGCCTATTTCGCCGAATATCGCTTCAAATTACTCCTTGAACCAGAGGCATTGCTGACGCGTTTCGAGGGCGAGCGACGCGACTTCGTGGCGGCGATCATCCACACCTCTAGCCGCGCCCGGACCTGGGCCACGGTGAATTTCGACGCGCTCTACGAGCAGTACGGCGCCGAGCGCAACCGGGTGGTCAAGGCGCTGGATTACTTCCAGGAAAAGGGCTGGGTGGAGCTGGAAAGCAAGCAGATGACCGAGGTTTACAGCGTGCTGGCGGATTTCGATGCGCCAGCCCTGAGCGCCGAACTGCACGCCTACTTTACCCGCCACGAACGCGGGGAAATTGCACGCATCCACGCCATGCTCGACCTGTTCGCCACTGAGCAGTGCCTGGGCCATCGCCTGGCCCGCTACTTTGGCGACGAGCAGGCGCCGCAACGCTGCGGCCACTGCTCGGTGTGCCATGGCCAGGTCGCGCATTTGCCGGCGCCGCCCGAGTTGCCCGCGCTTGTGGATAAAAACTTCGCGGTGCTGTGCGGCACATTTATCCACAGGCACCAGCAGCACACGGGGCTTGAGCCCAGCAGCGAATTGCTGACGCGCTTCCTGGGCGGCATCAGCGCGCCGCTGTTCACCAAGCTCAAGGCCCGCGCGATCCCCGGGTTCGCGGCGCTGGAGGATTACCCTTACGCGCAGGTGCGTGCGTGGGTCGAAGGCCAGTTGCCGGGCTGAGGCCTGTCACCCGCCGCCGCTGTTGTCGTAGCCAGCGGGGCTACAACTTCGCAGGCAGCAGGCGCAGGGTGCTGCGGGTGTTGGCGCTGACTTCTTCTTCGCTGAAATGGGCCTGTTGATAGAGGCCCTCGATGTACGCCTCGGCCTGGTCGCCGTAGTGCTTGTCGAACGGTACGCCACTCTGGCCGACCGGGTTGATGGTCAAGCTGTGGGCCGGGTCGGCGAAGTCGATCAGGCGCCGGGTCGAGGGGCCGTAGGTGACCGGCCATGGCGCGGGGCCGATTTTGGCCGAGAGATTGTTCGGCACTTCGTGGCTGCCCGGCGCGGCGAACGGGCCGACATTGAACAGCCGATCTAGCGGTTTTTGCGTGCCCAGTGGATGGCTGTGGGTCAGGGTGTGGGCCTTGCCCCACTGCCATTGGCCGGGGTCGTCGCCCAGGGTGGCGCTCAGGTGGGCGATGCTGTTCTGCCAGGCCAGCAGCACGATCTGGGCGCGGGTTTCCTTGGCTGGCGTGTGGCGGTTGTCCCACCAGGGCGAGTCGACGGTGGCGGCCAGGCGCGGCAATGCGGCGTCGATCACCCGGGTCGAGAGCAGGGTGTCGAAAAAGCTGTCGCCCAACTCATCGCGAAACACGGCATCGCTGAGGTTGTAGAGAAACTGGTTGAACAGCGTCGCGCTGGTGGATGCCAGCGGATAGTCGCCCGGCCACTGCGCCAGTTGCTCCAGTAGCTTGCGTTGGGCCGGGTCTTTGACCTCGGCGCGCAGGTCCGCCAGCAAAGGCGCCAACAGGCGCGGGCCGTAGGCGGTGGTGGTGCCCAGTTGCAGTTTCTGGCTGTTTTCCAAGTCCCAACTGATGCTGGCGTCGCTCAGTTGCCGGTTCAGGTGTTGGCCGCGATCGGCGAGGTTGTAGTAGCCAGGGATCTCCATGCCGGTGGGTGAAGCCGGTTGGTAGTTGGCCGAGAGGATATAGCCGCGCGGCGGGTTTTCTTCCTGCGGATTGGCGCTGAACGGGTAGAAGCCTTCCTTGTCGGCCTGGGCCGTAGTGCCGTCGAGGATGAACGCCGGGTTGGCCCCCGCTGCGCGTTTGGGCAACTGCGCCGCGGCCCACCAGGCGATGTCGCCGCGGGCATTGGCCCACACCAGGTTCAGCCCCGGCGCATGGACCTTGGCCGCCGCGCTGCGGGCCTTGGCCAGGGTGTCGGCGCGGTTGAGCTGGTAGAAGCCTTCAAGGATCGGGTTCTGGGTTTCCAGGAAGGCCCACCACATGGCGATGGGGGTCTTGCCTGCCGTGGCACCCAGCACGTCGTTGATGATCGGGCCATGGGGTGATTGGCGCAGCTCCAGGGTGACTGGGGCCTGGCCCTTGACCGCGATCTGTTGTTGGCTGCGGATCAGGTCTACCCATTGCTCGCGGTACCAGACCTGGTTGGGGTTGTCCGGGTTGACCTTCTCGGCGATCAAGTCGAGGTCGTCGTTCTGGAACATCGTCAGGCTCCAGCCGAAATCCCGGTTGTGGCCCAGGAACGCGAAGGGCACCAGGGCCTGGTGATGGCCGTATAGCTCAAAATCCGGCGTGGACAACTGCGCCTCGTACCACACCGCCGGCACCGAGAAGCGGATGTGAGGGTCGCCGGCCAGCAGCGGTTTGCCGCTTTTGCTGCGGGTGCCGTCCACCACCCAGGCGTTGCTGCCTTCCATCTGCGGCAAGCCATTGTCGGCCAGGGCTTGTTCGCTGAGGCGGGCGATGGCGTTCAGGTCCTGCCAGTCCCCGGCGCTCAGGCCCGGAGCCTGGGCCAGCATGCCTTTGGGCTGCCAGCTCAGGTCGAAGACGTCCAGGTAGTCGGGGCCCACCTGGTCGCGGATGTAGGTGAGCAAGGGCTCGGTACGAAACGCGGCAGCGAAGCTGTAGGCCATGTACCCGGCGACGCTGATGGTGTCTTCCACGGTGAAGGGCCGCGGGGTGATGCCTAGCACATCGAACTCCAGCGGGTGCGGTCGGGCATCCTGATATTGGTTGATGCCGTCCAGATAAGCCTGCAAGGCCTGCGACGCGGCAGATTGGCGATCCAGGCTGGCGGCATAGCTAGCGGCGCGCTCGCGGATGCGCAGGCTGCGGAACAGTTTGTCGGTGTCTACCAGTTTGGGTCCCAGCACCTCGGCCAGTTCGCCCCGGGCCAGGCGCCGCATGATTTCCATCTGGAACAGGCGATCCTGGGCGTGCACATAGCCCAGGGCGCGGTAGAGGTCGAGGTCATTGCTGGCGCGGATGTGGGGCACGCCACGTTCGTCGTAGCGCACGGTGACCGCATCCTTGAGGCCGTTGACCGCCACCAGGCCCTGGCGCGACGGCTGCTTGCCATACAGGTACCAGCCACCGCCCAGGGCGAGTACGAGCAGTAGCAGGGCCAAGAGGGTCAGGATGCGTTTCATTGAAGCTCCTTGTTGTTTCTTATGGGGGTGCCACCCGCGAACCGCGAACATTTAGCACAACCACCCCGGTGGCGCAGGCTTGTCCGTGAAAAGTCGCAATTGCCTTACTCGGCCGGCACCGCCGTCCACGGGCAGTAGCAGCCCACCGCCAGGGTATGCGTGGCGTTGACCGGGCGGTTCTCGCTCAAGGCCTGGAGGATGGGCTCGATGAAGCTGTTGCTGGAGTTGCAGGTCAGGCCTTCGCTGTACGGGCCGAAGTAGGCCAGTTTGCCATCGCGGTCCCAGATCGCCACGGCGGGGCTGGCGGGGATCTGCTCGGCGCCGGGCAGGCTGTCGAGGTAGGTCATTTGGCTCAGGTCGGCCGGTAATTTGCCTTGGCTGCCAGGTTTTTGCACGGCGTAGAACGCCACGCCCTGGGGCGCGAAATGCGCGATCAGTTCGCTCAAGTGCTGCTGGTTGCCGACGTTGCAGGGGCAGGCCGGGTCCCAGAAATGCACGAGGCGGATCGGCCCCGGGCCATCGATGGCGGCGGGCAGGCGCAGGGCATCGCCGGAAAACACCGCCGTGTGTTCGCTGAAGGTGCGCACATAGCGCTCCTGGAACCATTGGTAGGCGGCCCAGAGCGTCGCCGCGCACACCAGGGCGAGCAGGCTGGCAATCAGGGTTGTGCGGTAGGGCAGGCGCATGCGGATCAATCCTCGAAGGTCGCGTAGCTTGCCATGCCGGGCGCGACAGATGAATATCGCAGGCCCATAAAGTCTGTTGCGCAGCCTGGCGCATTTGTCTGGAACCCCTTATGCCTGCGACCTTCGACCCCGATTCCCTACGTGCCAGCCTGCGACCATTGGCCGCCGCGCAGCCGTTGTCGGTACAGGCCCGGGCCTACCAGCACTTCTACGGGTTGGACCTGGCCGACTGCGAAGCGGGCCTGGGGTGTTTTGCGGCAGGTGGCTACGAGGTGGTGAGCCAGGTGTGGCGACCCCGGCAGGCGCGGGGCACGCTGTTTTTGCTGCACGGTTTTTACGACCACATGGGCTTGTATCGCCACGTCATCCAGTGGGCGCTGGCGCAGCAGCTCGTGGTGATTGCCTGCGACTTGCCGGGCCATGGGCTGTCCAGCGGCGAGCGTGCCAGCATCGCCGATTTCGCTGAGTACCAGGCGACGCTGCAAGGCCTGTTCGCCGAGGCGCAGTCCCTCGACCTGCCGCAGCCCTGGCACCTGTGCGGGCAGAGCACGGGCGGGGCGATTGTGGTGGACCATGTGCTCAGCGAGGGGGCCCGCAGCCCGGCCCAGGGCCAGGTAATCCTGCTCTCGCCCCTGGTGCGGCCGCGGGCCTGGGGCTGGTCGCAGCTCAGCTATTACCTGCTCAAACCTTTCGTCAACGGCATCGCCCGGCGGTTCAGCGAAAACTCCAACGACCCGGCGTTCCTGGCGTTCCTGCAGGCCGATCCGCTGCAACCCTTGCGCCTGCCGACCGCGTGGGTCGGCGCGTTGGCGCGCTGGATCAAACGCATCGAGGCGCTGCCGGGCAGCCCGCGGCGGCCGCTGATCGTCCAGGGGCAAGCGGACATGACGGTGGACTGGCAACACAACCTGGAGGTGCTCAAGCACAAATTCGACCGCCCGCAGGTGTTGATGCTGCCCACGGCGCGGCATCACCTGGCCAATGAAACCCAGGCCCTGCGCGACGAGTATTTTGCGTTCTTGAGCAAGCGGCTCAAGGGCCGCGGCCTTTGACCTGGGGCGCCCCGGTTTACGGGTTGAGGCTGGAGCTGCTCTGGCCCACGGCGAGCCCGGCGCGGATCGCCGCCAGCGCAGCCTGGTAGTAGGTCTTGCCCTCGGCCGACTCGGCGAAGGTGGCGAATTCTTCCAGCTCGGCGTCGGACAAATCGCGATAGACGTAGAGCAGGGTGTTGTTCAGGTCGGCACCGATCTGTTCCATCAGCCGCTGGCGCTGGCCGTTGAGCATGCCTTGGGCCTGGCCGCCGCCCAACAGCCCGGGAATCATCTGGCTCAGGCTGTCGGCCGCCACGCCGGCGATGGCCAGGCTGACTTCGGCCCCCGCCTCGCGCGCCGGTAGGGCTTGGGCCAGGTGGCCGATGATGAGCAGACGGTTGTCGCTGGCTTCGATTTTCGGCAAGCCCTGGGCGTTTTTCGCCAATTGGTCGCGGCGCGTGGCCAGCAGTTCGGCGGCGATGACCTTGCGCCCCAGGGGCGACTGGAAAAACGCCAGCGCCGGCGCCGGGTCGGCAAGCTTCTGGCGCAACTGGGCCAGGGCACGCTGGTCCATGGCTTGGGGCGCGAAACGTTGGTTGCTGTTGTCCACTAACGCCTGGTACACCGCCGGCGGCAGGCTGCTGCGGTAGCGTTGCTGGGCGGCGGTCAAGGCATCGGTGAAATGCGCACGTTGCTGCGGCCAGCCGGCGACCGTGTAGAGCTGGTCGAGGCCGTCTGCCCAGGTGGGCAACGCGCAGAACATCAACAATGAAAAAAGCAAACGGCGCATAGGGACTCCTGTCAGCAGGCCACCATTGTCCGTGGCACTTTGGGACTTGTCGAGAATTCGTATCAGTCCGCTATGCGGCTCTGTCGGATATTGGGCCGTATCGATACTATGCGCGCCATGCAAATACCCTCTGAACACCCGCTGTTGTTACGCATCGTTGACGACCTGGCTACGCGGGGGTGGTCACAGCAGAATATTTTCCTGCCGGAGGCTCTGACTCTGGAACTGGCGGCTGAGTGCCATAAACGTGCCGCCGAAGGTGAGCTCGCCCCGGCCGCCGTGGGGCGAGGGCCGTTCCAGGAGATTCGCGAGGGGATTCGCGGCGACCATATTCAGTGGCTCGAACCCGGCCAGGCCCTGCCTTGCGATACCTACCTGGGCTTGATGGACAGCCTGCGCGTGGCCATGAACCGTGGCCTGTACCTGGGGCTTGAGGATTTCGAGTGCCATTTCGCCCTGTACCCACCGGGGGCGTTTTACCTCAAGCATGTGGATCGCTTTCGCGACGATGACCGGCGCATGGTCTCGGCGGTGATCTACCTCAACCAAGGCTGGCTGCCGGAGCATGGCGGCCAATTGCGCATGTACCTGGACGATGGCGTTGAATACGACGTGACCCCCACGGGCGGCTGCCTGGTGGTGTTTCTGTCGGGAGAGGTGCCCCATGAAGTGCTGCCCGCCACCCGCGAACGCCTGTCGTTGACGGGCTGGTTTCGCCGTCGCGGCAACGAGCCGTTTTGACCCTGCACAAGGTGCTGGTGAGCCGCTGCCTGCTGGGGCATCGGGTGCGTTACGACGCCGGCGCCAGCGGGCCGTTCGATCAACTGGAACAGTGGCTCGCGCAAGGGCGGGTGGTGGCACTGTGCCCGGAGGTCGCCGGCGGCTTGCCCACGCCCAGGCCCGCGGCGGAGATTCCCGGTGGCCAGGGTGTCGAGGTGTTGGCGGGCGATGCGCGGGTGCTGACCGCTGCCGGTGAGGACTTCACCGCAGCGTTTTTATCCGGGGCCCAGCAGGCGTTGGCGTTGGTGCAGCGTTTCGACATCCGCGTCGCCGTGCTCAAGGCCAACAGCCCTTCATGCGGCAACCTTTTGACCTATGACGGCACGTTCAGCGGGGTCAAGGTGGGAGGCGATGGCGTCACTGCGGCGCTGCTCAAGCGCCATGGCATGCAGGTGTTCAACGAGCTTGAATTACCTGCTGCCGCCCAGGCCCTTGCGGCGCTCAGCCGGTAGCGGCGGGCTTCAGTTCTTGGGCGGTGTGCTGGCGTCCATGCCGAACCATTTCTCCGACAGCGCCATTAGCCGGCCATCTGCTTTGATTCGTTGCAACGCCTTGTCCAGGCTGGCCTGGAACGCCGGGTTGCCCTTCTGGAAAGGGATCACCAGGCTCAATGTCGGGCCGACCTTGGCCCCTTCCTTAACCGGCAGTTGGCTATCGCGGATCGCGAAAGGCACCAGCAGGCGATCGCTGATGGCGGCGTCGATCTGCTTGGCGGCCACGTCCTTGAGCGGTTGCTTGGCGTCGGGGTAGCTGCGCAGGTCGATCCCCTCGACGGTGCGCGCCTGCTCCACAAACTGGCTGCCCTGCGCCACGCCCAGGGCCTGGCCCTTGAGGGCGTCGAGAGTGGAGAGTGGGCGCTGCTCTTCCTCACGCACGATCAATTGCGCGTTGGAATAGCTGTAGGGCTCGCTGAAATCGAAACGATCCTTGAGTTGCGGGGTCAGTGCTATGTGGTTCAGGGCGATGTCGTATTTACCGCTCTCGACACCCGGCAGCAGGTCATTGGCGTCGGTGACGACGAAGTCCGCGCGAACATCGAGTTCGTTGGCGAGAAATTGCCCCAGTTCCACTTCAAAACCGGTCAATTTGCCGTCGTCCTTGAAGTTGAACGGCGGGTTGTCGGCTTGCAGTGCGATGCGCAGTTCACCGCGGTCATTCACATCGTCGATCAATTCGGCTTGAGCACAAACGCTCACAAGGGGGAGCAGCATTAATAGGCCAGGCAAAAAGCGCATGGTTACTCCTTTGATTTCTAATGTGCCGCGCAGGGTGCTGATGCGCTTTGCTATGGTGTTGAGTGCCTTCGACAACGAATAGCCACGAAGTTGTCATAAACCTACAAAATTTGCGAAAGAACTGGAGAAGTTAATGAAAACCTTTATGTCGCGTGCAGCGTTTGCAGGTTTGTTATTGAGCGCCTCGATGCTCGCCATGGCTGCCGAGGTTCCGCGTACAGCGGCACCGGCGGGTGCCAAAGTGTTCATCGTGTCGCCGGCCGATGGCGCTACGGTGGCGAAAACCTTCAAGGTCAAGTTTGGCGTCGAGGGCATGGCCCTGGCCCCTGCCGGTGACCAGACGAAAAACACCGGCCATCACCATTTGCTGATCGATGTCGACAAGTTGCCGGCAGAAAATATGCCAATCCCCGCCGATGCCAACCATATCCACTTCGGTAAGGCGCAGACCGAAACCGAAGTCACTCTGGCCCCGGGCAAGCACACCTTGCAACTGGAATTGGCGGACAAGAACCATGTGCCGTTCAAGCCGGTGCTGGTCTCGGAAAAAATCACGGTCACCGTGGAATAAAAAAGGAAGCCCCCGGCAAATCGCATTTGGGTGCGATCTGCCGGGGGCTCCTTTTTAGCTGCAAGCTATAAGCGGGCAAACATCAACTTGCCGCTGGCCCGGTTCTTAGAAAAGAACCCGGCTACGGATAGTGCCGTTGATGTGCTGCAACTTCTCTTGCGCCAGGTCCGAGTACTCGGCGTCAACGTCGATCACAACGTAGCCGACTTTCTCGTTGGTTTGCAGGAACTGACCGGAAATGTTGATGCCGTTTTCGGCGAAAACCTTGTTGATCTCGCTCATCACGCCCGGGATGTTCTCGTGGATGTGCAGCAAACGGTGCTTGCCAGGGTGAGCCGGCAGGGCCACTTCAGGGAAGTTCACCGACGACACGGACGTGCCGTTATCGCTGTACTTGACCAGTTTTTCCGCCACTTCCAGGCCAATGTTGGCTTGGGCTTCTGCAGTCGAACCGCCGATGTGCGGGGTCAGGATGACATTGTCCAGGCCACGCAGCGGGCTCTCGAACTCTTCATCGTTGGAGCGCGGCTCCACCGGGAACACGTCGATGGCGGCGCCAATCAAGTGTTTGTCCTTGATCGCGTCGGCCAGTGCGTCGAGCTCGACCACCGTACCGCGTGCCGCGTTGATGAGGATGCCGCCCTTCTTGATGGCGCGGATTTCCTTCTCGCCGATCATCCACTGGGTGGCTGCGGTTTCCGGCACGTGCAGGGTGACGATGTCGGACATGCCCAGCAGGTCGTGCAGGCTGCCGACCTGGGTCGCGTTGCCCAGTGGCAGTTTGGTCACGGTGTCGTAGAAGAACACCTGCATGCCCAGGCCTTCGGCCAGCACGGACAGCTGCGTGCCGATCGAGCCATAACCGACGATACCCAGCTTTTTGCCGCGGATTTCAAAGGAGTTGGCCGCACTTTTGATCCAGCCGCCACGGTGGCAGGAAGCGTTTTTCTCAGGGATGCCACGCAGCAGCAGGATCGCTTCGGCCAGCACCAATTCAGCCACTGAGCGGGTGTTGGAGTAAGGCGCGTTGAACACCGCGATGCCGCGCGCGCGGGCCGCGCTGAGATCCACCTGATTGGTGCCGATGCAGAAACAGCCGACTGCCACCAGCTTCTTGGCGTGATCGAAGATTTCTTCAGTCAGCTGGGTGCGGGAGCGAATGCCGATAAAGTGCGCGTCGGCGATCTTTTCCTTGAGCTGGGACTCCGGCAGAGAACTGGTGATGTACTCAATGCTGGTGTACCCGGCGGCCTTTAGGACGTCGACGGCCGATTGGTGGACGCCTTCCAGAAGAAGGAACTTGATCTTGCTCTTATCGAGAGAAGTCTTGCTCATCTGCGTAAACCTGTATCCCGGAGAAAAATGGCAGGGAATCGAGCAGCGCAAGCTGACCCGGACGGCAGGAAAGCCGTCACCGCAGGAGGTCCTTGGGCACTCTCCTGCGGGGGCGGTATGCTAGCATACGCGCCCCGCTAAACACTCATTCCTGCGACGTGAAGCGTTCTCAGGATGACCATGAATTGTTCGAGAGTTCTATCCATGACCAATCCTGCCCTGATTGATGAGCTGAAGACCCTGGTCGAGCCCGGCAAAGTCCTCACCGATGCCGACTCCCTCGCTGCCTACGGCAAGGATTGGACCAAGCATTTTGCTCCGGCGCCCTGTGCCATCGTGTTCCCGAAAACCACCGAACACGTCCAGGCCATCGTGCGCTGGGCCAACGCCCATCACGTGGCGCTGGTGCCTTCGGGTGGCCGCACGGGCCTGTCGGCGGCGGCCGTGGCGGCCAATGGTGAAGTGGTGGTGTCTTTCGACTACATGAACCAGATTCTCGACGTGAACCTCACCGACCGCACTGCCGTGTGCCAACCGGGCGTGGTCACCAAGCAGTTGCAGAACGCTGCCGAAGCACAGGGGCTGTACTACCCGGTGGATTTCGCGTCTTCGGGTTCCAGCCAGATTGGCGGCAATATCGGCACCAATGCCGGCGGGATCAAGGTCATTCGCTACGGCATGACCCGCAACTGGGTCGCGGGCATGAAAGTGGTCACCGGCAAGGGCGACGTGCTGGAACTGAACAAAGACCTCATCAAGAACGCCACCGGTTATGACATGCGCCAGTTGTTCATCGGCGCCGAAGGTACCCTGGGCTTTGTTGTCGAAGCCACTATGCGCCTGGACCGGGCGCCGAAAAACCTCACAGCGATGGTGCTGGGCACCGCGGATTTCGATTCGATCATGCCGGTGCTGCACGCCTTCCAGAGCAAGCTGGACCTGACGGCATTCGAGTTCTTTTCCGACAAGGCGCTGGCCAAGGTCATGGCCCGAGGCGATGTGCCGCCGGCGTTCGAGACCGACTGCCCGTTCTACGCCCTGCTGGAATTCGAAGCCACCACCGAAGAAGTGGCCAACCACGCCCTGGAAACCTTCGAGCACTGCGTCGAGCAGGGCTGGGTGCTGGACGGCGTGATGAGCCAGAGCGAAACCCAATTGCACAACCTGTGGAAACTGCGCGAGTACATCTCCGAGACCATTTCCCACTGGACGCCGTACAAAAACGACATTTCGGTCACTGTGTCGAAAGTGCCGGCCTTCTTGAAGGAAATCGACGCCATCGTCGGCGAACACTATCCAGACTTCGAAATCGTCTGGTTCGGCCACATCGGCGACGGCAACCTGCACTTGAACATCCTCAAGCCCGATAACCTGAGCAAGGATGAGTTCTTCGCCAAGTGCGCCACCGTCAACAAGTGGGTGTTCGAAACCGTCGAGAAGTACAACGGTTCGATCTCCGCCGAGCACGGCGTGGGCATGACCAAGCGCGATTACCTGACTTACAGCCGTTCCCCGGTTGAAATCGAGTACATGAAAGCGGTCAAAGCGGTGTTCGACCCGAACGGCATCATGAACCCGGGCAAGATTTTCGCGGTTTGAAACCCCCTCCAGGAGTCGGTCAATGAGCTACCAGCACCAGTACGTCGATGGCACGCGCATTCATTTCCCGGTCGGGAAAGTGGTCTGCATCGGGCGCAACTACGCCGAGCACGCCAAGGAACTGGACAACCCGGTGCCTAGCGAACCGTTGTTGTTCATCAAGCCCGGCAGTTGCGTGGTGCCGCTGGAGGGTGGCTTTGCCATCCCCGCCGAGCGCGGTTCGGTGCACTACGAAGCGGAAATCGCGGTGCTGATCGGCAAGCCGCTGTCCGCCAAGCCCAGCCGCGAAGAAGTGCTGGATGCCATCTCTGGGTTCGCCCCGGCGCTGGACCTGACCCTGCGCGACAAGCAGGCCGAGCTCAAGGCCAAGGGCCTGCCGTGGGAAATCGCCAAGTCGTTCGACGGCGCGGCGGTGATTGCGCCGTTCGTAGTCAGCAGCAGCTTCAGCGACCTGACCGATATCGGCATTCGCCTGACCATCAACGGTGAAGTGCGCCAGGATGGCAACAGCGCCATCATGCTCAACCCCATCGTGCCGATGATCCAGTACATGGCCGGGTGCTTCTCATTGCAGGCCGGCGACGTGATCCTGACCGGCACCCCAGTGGGCGTCGGCCCGCTGAGTGTTGGTGATGAGCTGGTGCTGGAACTGCCAGGCGTGAGCCGCTTCGAAAGCCGCGTGCGCTAAGCACGATATGTGTGGGCGCGCGGGCGAGCCTGCGATGAGGCCGGTACATCCGCTACCGCTTTAGCGGCTGGGCGGTTGCCATCGCGGGCGAGCGGAGCGCCGCCCGGCCCGTTCCCACACACGGCTATACCGACCGTTATCGCTTCGCTTTTCCTTTGCATTTTTTTCACATCCAGTCTGGATAATTCGGCCCGCCGGGCATCCGAGCCTGTCTTCTTGTGCTATTACCCTTGGCTCACTTTCCGGAACGCCCCGTCATGGCCATTCTCCCAGCCTCAAAACCCGCTGCCGCTCGTCGTTCCCGTTTTGCCATGCGCTGGTATTCCTGGCTGTTGCTGGCGGGTGTGGTGATTTATGGCCTGTCGGCGGCCATGCACTGGGACGATCGCGGGGTGTTGTGGGTGCTGGAGCGGTTTGAAACGCCACTGGAGCGCAAAGAAAGCATCTGGCTGCCGGATTATCACGCCGTCATCGACGCCAAACCCCTGGTGGGCATGGAAGACGACGAGGCCTCGGACGTGGCCTATAACCCGCTGACCAAGACGCTGTTCGCGGTGATGGGCAAAAAGCCATTTTTGAGTGAGCTGACCCTGCAAGGCGACCTGCTGCGCAAGATCCCGCTGGTGGGCTGGGCCAACCCGGAAGGGGTGGCGGTGCTGGAGAACGGCCTGATCGGGATTGTCGATGAGCGCCGCCACACGCTTTCCATGGTCACGGTGGATGCCGCGACCCAACAGTTGAACTACGGCGACTTCCCCAAGTACGACCTGGGCCCCTCCGCCGACCAGAACAAGGCGTTTGAAGCCGTTGTCTGGGACCCGCGCAAGCAGCAGCTATGGCTGGGGGAAGAGCGCCCGCCGGCGTTGTACTCCTGGAACAGCGATGGCAGCGCCACCCTGCGGGGTGACAAGCACAAACTCGACAGCGATGAGCTCGACCTGCGTAACCTTTCGGCCCTGTCCATCGACCCGCGTACCGGGCACATGCTGGTGCTGTCGGCCGACTCCAACCTGCTGTTGGAGTTGGATGAAACCGGCGAGCAAGTCAGTTTCATGACCCTGCTGGGCGGCTTCAATGGCCTGAAAAAAACCATCCCCCGTGCCGAAGGCGTGGCGATGGACGAGGCCGGTACTCTGTACATCGTCAGCGAGCCAAACCTGTTCTATCGCTTCGAGCGTAAGTAAGTTCTTCAAGCCGACATCGGTTGATAAATATTCCTTGCCAGACAGGCAAGGTAATTAAGTTTAAATTCAGGCCGTGGTGATATTTCATCCCGCTGCCTGAATACTGAGCTTGCCAACCGATGCGCAAATTCCTACGTCCAAAACCTCTTCTTCTTATTGCTGGCCTTATTGCCCTGGTGTTGGCCGGGTTTGCCGGGCAGCACTACCGTCTCTTCGAGCGCGCCTGGTTCAACTGGCAGGTGTGGCTGCATCCGCTCGATAGCCGCTCCATCGGCTTGGGGGATTATCGGGTGGCGGTTGAGGCGCGGGTCATCGAGGGCCTGGACGACGATGTCTCGGCGCTCACCTTCGACCCGGTGCGCAAGAGCCTGTTTACCGTGACCAACAAGAATGCCGAGCTGATCGAGTTGTCCCTCGACGGCAAGATTCTGCGGCGGGTGGCGTTGGTGGGTTTTGGCGACGCCGAAGCGGTGGAATTCATCAGTGCCAACACCTATGTGGTCACCGATGAGCGCCAGCAACGCCTTATCAAGATTCACTTGGACGACGACACGGTGTTCCTCGATGCCGCAGACGCCGAGCAGATCAGCATTGGCGTGCACATGAGCAGCAACAAGGGTTTCGAGGGGTTGGCCTATGACTCGGTGGGCAAGCGCCTGTTCGTCGCCAAGGAGCGCGACCCGATGCTGATCTACGAGGTCCATGGCTTTCCCCATTACAACCCGGACAAAGCCTATTCGGTGCATGTGGTGAACAACCCCAAGCGTGACGCCGGGTTGTTTGTGAGGGATCTGTCCAGCCTGCAATACGACGAGCGCAGCGGCCATTTGTTGGCGCTGTCGGATGAGTCGTTTCTGGTGTTGGAATTGGGCATCGACGGTCGGCCCATCAGCAGCCTGTCGCTGCTCAAGGGTCGCCATGGCCTGAGTAAAAGCGTGCCCCAGGCCGAGGGCATCGCCATGGACGATGAGGGCACGCTGTATCTGGTCAGCGAGCCGAATCTGTTTTATGTGTTCAAACAGCCGGCTCGCTGAGGTCGGTCAGAACTGCCACTGCACCCCGAGGGAATAGCCGGTCTGGCTGCCCTCGTCATGGCCTAAGCGGCCATTGACCTCCGCGTAGAGCCCCAGTTGCGGGGTGATCGCCAATTGGCTGCCCAGTTGCGCGCGGCCGAAGCTCTTGTCCACTGTGCCCAGGCGTGCGCCGCGGGCCTGGTTGTCGGCGTGGCTGGTCAGCAGGATGTCGTCCAGGCGCCCGTCGCCCAACTCCTTGACCCAGGCGATATCGCCGTACGGCATCAGGCTCAGGCCATAGGGTAGGCCGACGGTGCCGCGCGCGCGCCAGCCGAGGCTGGCTTCCAGGGAGTCGAAACTCTGCTCTTCATAGCCCAGGGCGGTGCGTAGGTCTTGTTTCTCGTGGAACTTGTCGATGCGGTAGTGGCTGTAGTCGAGGCCGGCGAACGGCCCGCTTTTGATGGCGCCGAAGTCGAAGTCGTAGCCGCCCAGCACGCGGGCGCCCAGGCTCAGTGCGTCGGTTTCGCCAGTGAGTTTCTGGTTAAGCAGCACCGGGCCACCATTGGCCTGGATCACCAGGTTGCGTTTGGAGTCGAAGCTGCTGTGGCCCACGCTCAGGTCGCCGGCCAGCCACTGCGGGCCGCCGTCGTTGAGCAAGGCGTAGATCGCCGCTTGCCAGCTATCGCTGTCGAGTTTGCCGCCGTGCTCCAGTTTGTCGCGGCCGTTGAGGTAGCTGAGGCTGGCGCCGATGGCCAGGCTCGGGCTCAACTGGTAGTCGCCCAACGCGTGTAGGCCCAGGCGCCGGGCCTCGGGGTTGGGGGCGCTGTCGAAGCCGCTGTCGGGGCTGTATTCGCCGTCGAGGCCGATCTCACCGTCGAAGCTGCCGACTTCACGGGTGGCTGATTGCAGGGTTAGCCAGCGCCGGTCGTGCAGGCGCACCAGGGCTTGGTGCTGGCGTTGCAGGTTGTCTTGCATGTTGCGTGCAACCGCGCCGCCGGACGCGGTAGAGGCCATCAGGTCGGCGTTGGTCAGCTCCAGCACTAAACGGCTAAGCAGGCGCGAGTAGTCGCGCAGGCGCTGGTCGATGCGCTCCTGGCCGAAGGCGTTGGTCAGCACCGCTTCGTTGTCTTCTTTGGGGTCGTGCCAGGTCGAGCCGCCGGGGATGGCCGGGTTGTCGGTCTGGGTGTAGCCGTCCAGGTCGCCCAGTTCCCAGTTGGTGGCTTCGATATAGAGGATGGGAATGTTCAAACCCTCGAACGCTTCGCCATCGCTGCAGCAACCGGTGCCGGCGGGGTAGGCCGGGTCGAGGCCGGGGTTGGTGAACAGGTTGATATTCAGCTCTTTGGCGATCTTGAAGGTCTGGTCGCGCAGGGCGGTGAGGGCCGGATTATCGACGCTGTTCTGGCCGGCGTGGGCGTACATCATGTCGCCAGTAATCAGGCTGTCGAGGTTAATCATGGCCAGCATGTTCTGCCGTTCGCTGGCGCTCAGGGACGCGACAAAAGCCTTGGAGCCGCGCAGGCCTTCTTCTTCGGCGCCGAAGCCGACCACTTGCAAGCCGTTCTCCAGCTTCAGCCCGCCCAGGTTGCGGGCGATTTCTGTCAGCACGCTGGCGCCCGAGCCGTTGTCGTCCAGGCCTTGCAGGGTGGGGCGGCCGAAGTAGGTGTCAAAGTGCGCGCCCACCACCACGTACTGCGGTTTGGTGCCGGCGGCGTAGGCCACGACGTTCTGCGAACTGCGGGAGCTGCCGCCAGCGGTCCAGGAAAAATCCTGGCGGCTGATGCCGTAGGCATTGCCCATCTGGCTTTGCATCCAGTCGGCGGCCCCGGCGAAATTGGCCGTGCCACGGTAGCGGCCAGGGTAGTCGTTTATCAGCTTATCGAGGGTGGTGGCTGCGTGTTCGCCGTAGTTGTAGGCAAAGCTTGGGGCGCTCAGCAAGGCACTGGCAACACTGATGGCGAGGGCGAGAGGTTTTATCACGGGGTCTTCCTTGAAGCGTTGAAGGATAGGGTTGTCGGCCTGACCCTTTGCACGATGTGCGCCTTATTCCGTGTCCAGGCTCGATTTGGCGCCTGAACTTAACCGTTCGTCGCCTTGTTGTAAGTTGTAACGAATTTAAGACTAAAAGCGAAGGGGGGCGCTGCGACGCGTTGCTCAAATGTGGGCAAACGCGGGGGGAAGTGCTGCGAAAAGTAGCATTTTGGTGGGGGCGCAAGTACAGCGAACAGGGTGGGAGCGGGCCGGGCGGTGCGCCGCTTGCCCGCGATAGCGGTGTATCAGCGGCCTAATCCAGTGGCTGAAAGTTCGCTATCGCGGGCAGGCCCGCTCCCACAGAGAGAGGCCAAACCCCAGGCATCAAGCCTTGAGGGTTTTCACCCCTTCAGCGGTGCCCAGCAGCAGCAGGTCGGCGGGGCGGGCGGCGAACAGGCCATTGGTGACGACGCCGACGATGGCGTTGATCTGGCGTTCCAGTTCCACCGGGTTGGTGATCTGCATGTTGAACACGTCGAGGATGATGTTGCCGTTGTCCGTCAGCACGCCTTCGCGGTACACCGGGTCGCCGCCCAGTTTCACCAACTCGCGGGCAACGTGGCTGCGGGCCATGGGGATGACTTCCACCGGCAGCGGGAACTCGCCCAGCACCGGCACCAGTTTGCTGGCGTCGGCGATGCAGATGAAGGTCTTGGCCACGGCGGCGACGATCTTCTCGCGGGTCAGGGCTGCGCCGCCGCCCTTGATGAGGTTCAGGTGCGCGTCGCTTTCATCGGCGCCATCGACGTAGAACTCCAGGTCACTGACTGTGTTGAGTTCGTACACCGGGATGCCGTGGGCCTTGAGGCGCGCGGCGGTGGCTTCGGAGCTGGCGACCGCACCGTCGAACGCGCCCTTGTGCAGGGCCAGGGCGTCGATGAAGCAGTTGGCGGTGGAGCCGGTGCCGACCCCGACGACGCTTTTGTCGTCGAGTTTGGGAAGGATGAAATCGACGGCGGCCTGGGCCACTGCCTGTTTGAGTTGATCCTGGGTCATGCGGGCTCCGGAAGCGGGCGAGGGGGGGTAGCACAAAGGCCGGCATTATAGGCGCCGGCACTGTGCAGGTCATGGGCAATGTGGCCAATGGGGGGCAATTAAACCGTGGGAATCGTGTGGTCGCCCGGCCAAACGCTGGGTTAGACTCCGTGACCCTGCCCAACCCGCCCAGTGATGCTTTCCGATGCTCGAACAGTACGTCAAGAAGATCCTCACCTCGCGCGTTTATGACGTTGCCGTAGAAACCCCGTTGCAGGCTGCCCGCCAGCTCTCCGAGCGCTTGGGTAACCAGGTCTGGCTCAAGCGCGAAGACTTGCAACCGGTGTTCTCGTTCAAGATCCGCGGCGCCTACAACAAACTGACCCAGCTCAGCGAGCAGGAACGCCAGCGCGGCGTGGTCACGGCGTCGGCGGGCAACCATGCCCAGGGCCTGGCCCTGGCGGCCAAGGTGCTGGGGGTCAAGGCGACCATCGTGATGCCCAAGACCACCCCGGAAATCAAGGTTGAAGGCGTGCGCTCGCGCGGCGGCAAAGTGGTGCTGCACGGGGATTCCTTCCCCGAAGCCCTGGCCTACTCGCTCAAATTGGTGGACGAAAAAGGCTACGTCTATATCCACCCCTACGACGACCCGCACACCATTGCCGGGCAGGGCACCGTGGCCATGGAGATCCTGCGCCAGCACCCGGGGCCGTTGGACGCGATTTTCGTCCCGGTGGGCGGCGGCGGTTTGATCGCTGGGATCGCGGCCTACGTGAAGTACCTGCGCCCGGAAATCCGCATCATCGGCGTCGAGCCGGATGATTCCAACTGCCTGCAAGCCGCCCTGGCGGCGGGCGAGCGTGTGGTGCTGCCCACCGTGGGCATCTTCGCCGATGGCGTGGCGGTGGCGCAGATCGGCCAGTACACCTTCGATATCTGCAAGGATTACGTCGATGAAGTGATTACCGTCAGCACCGACGAGATCTGCGCGGCGATCAAGGATATCTACGACGATACCCGCTCGATCACCGAACCTGCCGGCGCCCTGGGCGTGGCGGGGATCAAGAAATACGTGGAGTCGCGCGGCATCAGCGGCCAGACCCTGGTGGCCATCGACTCGGGCGCCAATGTCAACTTCGACCGCTTGCGCCATGTGGCCGAGCGCGCCGAATTGGGCGAGGGCCGTGAAGCCATCATCGCCGTGACCATCCCGGAGCAACCGGGCAGCTTCAAAGCGTTCTGCGAAGCGGTCGGCAAGCGCCAGATCACCGAATTCAACTACCGCTACAACACCGGCAGCGAAGCCCACATCTTCGTGGGCGTGCAGACCCACCCCGACACCGACCCGCGCAGCGCACTGCTGGCCAGCCTCACTGAGCAGGGTTTCCCGGTGCTGGACCTGACCGACAACGAACTGGCCAAGTTGCACATCCGCCATATGGTTGGCGGCCACGCAGCGCGGGTCAGCGATGAGTTGGTGTTCCGCTTCGAGTTCCCCGAGCGGCCGGGGGCGTTGTTCAACTTCCTGCACAAGCTGGGCGGGCGCTGGAACATCTCGATGTTCCACTATCGCAACCACGGCGCAGCCGATGGCCGCGTGGTCGCAGGCCTGCAAGTGCCGGCCGACGAGCGTCACCTGGTGCCAGCGGCGCTGGCCGATATCGGTTACCCGTACTGGGATGAAAGTGACAACCCGGCCTATCAACTGTTCCTCGGTTGAACGGCTACGCTCTGGGGCACGGCCTCAAGGAACTGAATCAATGGAAACCCTGACCACACTCAAAATCGTCCACGTCGCCGCCACCGTGTTGCTGCTGCTCAGCGCGCTGGGCCTGGCGATCTGGGTCTGGCGCACCCGCCGCAATGGCGATGCCCTGGCCCACACTCGCACCTTGCAGCGCCCGCGTGTGTTTGTCTGGTTGCTGATGGGCATTTGCCTGGCCAGCCTGCCGTTCAGCGGCTGGTGGCTGGCGCACCTGATCGGCTGGCCGCTGGGGCAGACCTGGATTCTGGCCTCCAGCGTGCTCTACACCCTCGCCGCACTGAGCTGGTTCTGGCTGGTGGCGCGGCTCAATCGCCTGCGCACGGCGCCGAACGGCAGCAATGGCACGTTCAGCTTGGCGTTGGCGCTGTTTGGTTTCGTCTGCGTGATCGCCATTGCGGGGTTGATGGGGGCCAAGCCGGTTTAGGGGCCGGAACTGAGCCGGCCCCGATCGCAGGCAAGCGGAGCGCCGCCCGGCCAGCTCCCGCAGGGGCTAGGTGGCTTTCTGTGGGGGCGGGCCTGCTCGCGATAGCGATCTCAACCGCGCAGCGAAATCACCGGCCAACCGCGCTTCGAGGCTTCGGCCCGCAGGTTCGGATCCGGGTCCACGGCCACCGGGTTGGCCACTTGCTCCAGCAGCGCAAGGTCGTTCATCGAGTCGCTATAGAAGTAGCTGCCGTCCAGCGAGTGCCCGCTTTCTTCCAACCAGCGCTTGAGGCGCGTGACCTTGCCTTCGCGAAAACACGCCACGTCTGTGGTGCGCCCGCTGTAGCGGCCGTCGATCATTTCGCACTCGGTGGCGATCAGGTGCTCCACGCCCAGGCGTGCGGCAATTGGCGCGGTGACGAAACGATTGGTGGCGGTAATGATAAGCAGCGTGTCGCCGGCGTCGCGGTGCCGGGCCAGCAGTTCCAGGGCTTTGGGCAGAATGATCGGCTCGATGCAGTCGCGCATGTAGTCGCGATGCCACTCATCCAACTGGGCCATTTCGGTGCGGCCGAGGATTTCCAGGCAGAAGTTCAGGTAAGCGGTGTTGTCCAGCTTGCCGGCCAGGTAATCCTGGTAGAACTCGTCGTTGCGGGTCTTGTAGGTGACGGTATCGAGGATGCCGCGTTCGCACAGGTAATCGCCCCAGGCGTGGTCACTGTCGCCACCCAGGAGAGTGTTGTCCAAGTCGAATAAAGCCAGGCGCATTGCAGTTACTCGCTGAAAAGTCTGTAAAAAGGCGTCAAGAATACGGTCTTTTCACAAGAGTGCACATAAGGTAGGACGTCTCGTTGCTGCTTTAACAACCTTTGTGGAACAATGCGGCGACATGCGTCTGCGAGGTTGTTGCCGTGATCGATCCCGATGGTTTCCGCCCCAATGTGGGGATCATTCTTACGAATGATGCTGGGCAGGTGCTATGGGCTCGTCGTATCAATCAGGATGCCTGGCAGTTTCCACAAGGGGGGATCAACCCCGAAGAGACGCCGGAAGACGCCTTGTACCGCGAGTTGAACGAAGAAGTTGGCCTGGAACGCGAAGATGTGCAAATTCTGGCCTGCACCCGGGGCTGGTTGCGTTATCGTTTGCCGCAGCGTCTGGTGCGCACCCACAGCCAACCGCTGTGCATTGGCCAGAAACAGAAGTGGTTTCTCCTGCGCCTGGTCTCCAACGAGCAGCGGGTGCGGATGGATTTGACCGGTAAACCGGAGTTCGATGGCTGGCGCTGGGTCAGTTATTGGTATCCGTTGGGCCAGGTGGTGACATTCAAGCGCGAGGTGTATCGACGCGCTCTCAAAGAGCTTGCCCCGCGCCTGCTAGCGCGCGACTGACGACGGAGTTCGACCCCGAGCCATGCTCAATACGCTGCGCAAGATCGTCCAGGAAGTTAACTCCGCCAAGGATCTCAAGGCGGCGTTGGGGATTATTGTGTTGCGCGTCAAGGAAGCCATGGGCAGCCAGGTCTGCTCGGTGTACCTGCTGGATCCGGAGACCAACCGCTTCGTACTGATGGCCACGGAGGGCTTGAACAAGCGTTCCATCGGCAAGGTCAGCATGGCGCCCAACGAAGGTCTGGTCGGCCTGGTCGGCACGCGCGAAGAACCCCTGAACCTGGAAAACGCCGCTGACCACCCACGCTACCGCTACTTTGCCGAAACCGGCGAAGAGCGCTACGCCTCCTTCCTCGGCGCACCGATCATTCACCACCGCCGCGTTGTCGGCGTGTTGGTCATCCAGCAAAAAGAGCGGCGCCAGTTCGATGAAGGCGAAGAAGCCTTCCTGGTGACCATGAGCGCGCAACTGGCCGGGGTTATCGCCCACGCCGAGGCCACCGGTTCGATCCGCGGCCTGGGGCGCCAGGGCAAGGGCATCCAGGAAGCCAAGTTCGTCGGCGTGCCGGGTTCGCCGGGCGCGGCGGTCGGTACCGCGGTGGTCATGCTGCCGCCGGCCGACCTGGACGTAGTGCCCGACAAGACCATCACCGATATCGACGCCGAACTGGGCTTGTTCAAGACCGCCATCGAAGGCGTGCGCGCCGACATGCGCGCCCTCTCGGCCAAGCTCGCGACCCAGTTGCGCCCCGAAGAGCGCGCGTTGTTCGACGTCTACCTGATGATGCTCGACGACGCCTCCCTGGGCAGCGAGGTGACCACCGTCATCAAGACCGGCCAGTGGGCCCAGGGTGCGCTGCGCCAAGTGGTCACCGACCACGTCAACCGCTTTGAATTGATGGACGACGCCTACCTGCGCGAGCGCGCCTCGGACGTCAAGGACCTGGGCCGGCGCCTGCTGGCCTATTTGCAGGAAGAGCGCCAGCAAACCCTGGTCTACCCCGACAACACCATTCTCATCAGCGAAGAACTGACGCCGGCCATGCTCGGCGAGGTGCCGGAAGGCAAGCTGGTGGGGCTGGTTTCGGTGCTTGGCTCGGGCAACTCCCACGTTGCGATCCTGGCCCGCGCCATGGGTATCCCGACCGTGATGGGCCTGGTGGACCTGCCGTATTCCAAGGTCGACGGCATCCAGATGATCGTCGACGGCTACCATGGCGAGGTCTACACCAACCCCAGCGAGGTGCTGCGCAAACAGTTTGCCGATGTGGTGGAAGAAGAGCGGCAACTGGCGCAGGGGCTCGATGCCTTGCGCGATTTGCCGTGCGTGACGGTGGATGGCCACCGCATGCCGTTGTGGGTCAACACCGGCCTGCTGGCCGATGTGGCGCGGGCGCAGAAGCGTGGCGCAGAGGGCGTGGGCCTGTACCGCACCGAAGTGCCGTTCATGATTAACCAGCGCTTCCCCAGCGAAAAGGAGCAGCTTGCGATCTATCGCGAGCAACTCGCCGCCTTCCATCCGCAACCGGTGACGATGCGCAGCCTAGATATCGGCGGCGATAAGTCACTGTCCTACTTCCCGATCAAAGAAGACAACCCGTTCCTTGGCTGGCGCGGGATCCGCGTTACCCTCGACCACCCTGAAATCTTCCTCGTCCAGACCCGCGCCATGCTCAAGGCCAGCGAAGGGTTGAACAACCTGCGCATTCTCCTGCCGATGATCTCCGGCACCCACGAACTCGAAGAAGCCCTGCACTTGATCCACCGTGCCTGGGGCGAAGTGCGTGACGAAGGCACCGACGTGCCGATGCCGCCGATTGGCGTGATGATCGAAATCCCCGCAGCGGTGTACCAGACCCGCGAACTGGCGCGCCAGGTGGACTTCCTCTCGGTCGGCTCCAACGACCTGACCCAATACCTGCTGGCCGTGGACCGTAACAACCCGCGGGTGGCCGACCTCTACGACTACCTGCACCCGGCCGTGCTGCAAGCCCTGCAAAACGTGGTGCGCGACGCCCATGCCGAAGGCAAACCGGTGAGTATCTGCGGTGAAATGGCCGGCGACCCGGCGGCGGCGGTGCTGTTGATGGCCATGGGTTTCGACAGCCTGTCGATGAACGCCACCAACCTGCCGAAAGTGAAATGGATGCTGCGCCAGATCAACCTGAGCATGGCCAAGGACTTGCTGGCCGAGTTGATGACCATCGACAACCCGCAAGTTATCCACAGTTCCCTGCAACTGGCCCTGAAAAACCTCGGGCTGACGCGGATGATAAACCCGGCCTCGGCCAAGAGCCTCTGACACCGGTTGACGGCCCCTCACCGCCAGTGGGAGCGGGCTTGCCCGCGATAGCGGTTTTGAATGTACCGCCGCCATCGCGGGCGGGCCCGCTCCCACGGGTTTGCCTAAGCGTTGTCAGGCCTTTATCTCTACCTCCCCCAGATGCCCGCCATAGGGCCCGAAGCTGCGCTCCACCAAGTGCCGCGTGCCATCGGCGTGGACGATCAGCGCAGTGCTCGCCCGCGTGCCGTAGCTGGGGCTGGCGATAAACACGCTCGAGAGCAGCGTCTCGGTGGCCAGGCCCACGCCGGTGTCCGGCAGGTCGGCGAACGGCGCGACCTGGTTATCCCCCAGCAACGCCAGTAGGGCTTGCGGTTGCGGGTCGTGGAGCACTTCGCCCAGGGCCGCCCGGGCCTTGAGCAGTTTCGGCCACGGTGTATCGAGCCCGGCGTTGGACAGCCCGTAGACGCCTGCCTGCACCTGCACGGGCGCTGTCGTCAGGGCGTTGTAGTACCACAGCTGCTGCGCGGTGCCGATCAGCAGGTTGAACCCCGCGTACTCGATGGAGCGCCCGGCCACATCGGTCAAATAATCATCAATCGGGATCTTTCCATCGAGAAACCGCGCCACCAGCTCGCCCCGCGACTTGCGCGCTGGTGGTTGGTGGGGGTTGCGGATATTGGTCAGCGCGGCGAAGCGCCCGTCGGCGCCAATGCCCAGCCAGGTGCCACCCGCCTCCAGGTCGCGGCCGGCGTAGATCTGCGGGTTTTCCGGCCATTGCGCCAGCGGCAGGCTCGGGCGGGCATAGAATTCATCGCGGTTGGCCGCAACGACCAAAGGCTGCGCGTGGCCGGGGCGCCAGGCAAATACGATCAGGCACATAAGGTTGTCCCTTGTGTTTTTTGCCCACTCTACGCAGACAAACCTGGCTCATCCAGTTCCGCCGCAGGCCATGCATCCGTTACCATGCCGCACTTATTACGGGGTGCGACCATGGAATTTCTCCTCTATCTGCTGCTGGGCGCCTGTGCCGGCGTGCTGGCCGGGCTGTTTGGCGTGGGCGGCGGGATCATCATCGTTCCGGTGCTGGTGTTCAGTTTCACCCTGCAAGGCTTCGACGCCTCGATCCTCACTCACCTGGCGGTGGGCACCTCCCTGGCGACCATCATCTTCACCTCGATCAACGCCGTGCGTGAACACCAGCGCAAAGGCGCGGTGCGCTGGCCGATCTTTGTGTGGATGACCCTGGGTATCCTGATCGGCGCCGGTTTTGGCGCCCTCACCGCTGAAGCGATTTCCGGCCCCAACCTGCAAAAAATCATCGGCGTGTTCGCCCTGGTGATCGCCGTG
The DNA here is from genome assembly GCF_059862525.1 of Pseudomonas sp. MF08875. NCBI lineage: Bacteria > Pseudomonadati > Pseudomonadota > Gammaproteobacteria > Pseudomonadales > Pseudomonadaceae > Pseudomonas > Pseudomonas sp. MF08875. Next base: position 114,082 of record NZ_JCBCUW010000007.1, on the reverse strand, counting down.
CAGATGGCCCTGGAGCTCAAGCCCAAGGCCAGCCGAACGGTGCCGGGTAAAGTCGGTCTGACCCTGGCCGGCTCGGTGATTGGCTGGGCCTCGGCGATTTTCGGCATCGGCGGCGGTTCGTTGACCGTACCGTTCCTGACCTGGCGCAGCGTGCCGATGCAACAAGCCGTGGCCACGTCTTCGGCGTGCGGCTTGCCGATTGCCCTGGCCAGCGCCCTGAGTTTCATGGTGCTGGGCTGGAACGACCCGCACCTGCCGGCCCAGAGCCTGGGCTTCGTGTACTTGCCGGCGCTGCTGGGGATCGCTTTGACCAGCATGTTTTTCGCCCGTTATGGCGCGCGCCTGGCCCACAAGCTGTCGCCGCGTTTGCTCAAGCGCTTGTTCGCCGCTTTGCTGTTCTGCGTGGGTCTGAGTTTCCTGATCTGACCTGCAACGCAATGCTGGCTTAATCCCGCCCGGGCATGGTCCCGGCGGACTGTTGAAAACTGACGAGGAGTCGCAATGCTGCCTTACCCGCAGATTGACCCGGTGGCCCTGGCCATCGGCCCGCTGAAAATCCACTGGTACGGCCTGATGTACCTGATCGGCATCGGCGGCGCATGGTTGCTGGCCTCCCGCCGGTTGAACCGTTTCGACCCGACCTGGAGCAAGGAAAAACTCTCGGACATGGTGTTCTGGATGTCCATGGGCGTGATCGTCGGCGGGCGCCTGGGCTACGTGCTGTTCTACGACCTGAGCGCCTACCTGGCCAACCCGCTGCTGATTTTCGAAGTGTGGAAGGGCGGCATGTCGTTCCACGGTGGCTTTATCGGCGTGATGCTGGCGGCGCTGTGGTTCGGTAAACGCAACGGCAAGTCGTTCTTCGAGCTGATGGATTTTGTCGCACCCATGGTGCCCATCGGCCTGGGCGCCGGGCGCATCGGCAACTTCATCAACGCCGAGTTGTGGGGCAAGCCCACCGACGTGCCGTGGGCGATGGTGTTCCCGCCCTACAGCGACCCCTCGCAACTGGCGCGCCATCCGTCGCAGCTCTATCAGTTCGCCCTCGAAGGCGTGGCATTGTTCGCCATCCTCTGGCTGTTCTCGCGTAAGCCACGGCCGACCATGGCGGTCTCCGGCATGTTCGCGCTGTTCTACGGCCTCTTCCGGTTCATTGTCGAGTTCGTGCGCGTGCCGGATGCCCAGCTCGGCTACCTTGCATGGGACTGGCTGACCATGGGCCAGGTGCTCTGCCTGCCGATGATCGTCGGCGGCCTGGCCTTGATCTGGCTGGCCTACCACCGCGCACCAGCGGCCAAGAACGCCGCGCTTTAAATTCGCAGCGCAGGGCGCCAGCCCTGCGTTCAAGGACACAGGTAATTCATGAAGCAATATCTCGATCTGGTCGCCCACGTCATCAAGAACGGCACCAAACAGGCCAACCGTACCGGCGTGAACACCATCAGCGTTCCCGGCGCGATGCTGCGCTATGACCTCAAGGAAGGTTTTCCGGCGATCACCACGCGGCGCATGGCGTTCAAGTCCGCCATCGGCGAGATGTGCGGCTTTTTGCGCGGGGTGAACAACGCCGCCGAGTTCCGCGCCCTGGGCTGCAAGGTCTGGGACCAGAACGCCAACGAAAACACCCAGTGGCTGGCCAACCCGTTCCGCCAGGGCGACGACGACCTGGGCGAGATCTACGGCGTGCAATGGCGCAAGTGGCCGGCGTACAAGCAAGTCCCGCGCAGCAACGCCGCCGCTATCGAGCAGGCGCTCCAGCAAGGCTACCGCCAGATCGCCGAAGGCGAGGAAAACGGCCAGGCCTATGTGGTGCTCTACAAGGCCATCGACCAGGTGCGCCAGTGCGTGGACACCATCATCAACGACCCGGGCAGCCGCCGCATTCTGTTCCACGGCTGGAACTGCGCCCAACTCGATGAAATGGCCCTGCCGCCGTGCCACTTGCTGTACCAGTTCCACCCCAACGTCGAAACCCGGGAAATCTCCCTGACCCTCTACATCCGCTCCAACGACCTGGGCCTGGGCACACCGTTCAACCTCACCGAAGGCGCCGCGCTGCTGAGCCTGATCGGCCGCCTCACCGGCTACACGCCGCGCTGGTTCACCTATTTCATTGGCGATGCCCACGTCTACGAAAACCACCTGGACATGCTCAACGAACAACTCACCCGCGAGCCGTTCCCGATGCCGCGCCTGGTGATCGCCGACCGCGTACCGGAGTTCACCAAGACCGGCGTCTACCAGCCCGAGTGGCTGGAGCAGGTCGAACCCGGCGACTTCTCGCTGGAGGGCTACCAGCACCACGCGCCGATGACCGCACCGATGGCGGTCTGACCCCCTCCCTCAAAAACTGTGGGCTGAGCCGTCAATGCCCGTGGCTTCTGCCCACATGTGAAGGCTCACCCTCACTGGTCACCACCGAGCCACTGACTTCCAGGCGCTGCAAGATCCCGCATTGCTCGATGCCGGGCGCTTCGTGGCAGCGTTGGCGCAGGTCGATCAATTGCACCTGCAAGGCCAGCAGGCCATCGATGCGGGCCTTGACGTGGAGGATGTGCTCGTCCACCAGGGCATTGACGTTCTCGCACTGGTCCTGCGGGCTGTCGCGCAGGACCAGCAGGCTGCGGATTTCTTCCAGGGTCATGTCCAGCGTGCGGCAGTTGCGGATAAACGTCAGGCGCTCGCTGTGGGCCTGGGTGTACAGCCGATAGTTGCCTTCGCTGCGCGCGGGTGGTGGCAACAAGCCTTCGCGCTCGTAATAGCGGATGGTTTCCACCGGGCAGTCGGTCAGTTTGGCCAGTTCGCCGATTTTCATCAGGTGCGTCTCCAAAAGGGTGCTTGACCCTATAGTGGCTATAGGGTCTTTACTTGGCAACAGGCACATTCTTGGAAGCACCGCGATGAGCGATTCCCTGCATATCCACAAACACAAAACTGAAGAAAAACACGACCACGGCCATTCCTGCTGTTCAAGCAAAGCCGCGCCCGCCGTGGTGAAAATCACCGCTGCGGTCAGCGCCAATGGGCGCCTGAGCACGTTCCGCATCGAAGCCATGGACTGCCCCACCGAGCAGACGCTGATCCAGAACAAGCTCGGCAAAATGGCCGGCGTGCAGCAACTGGAATTCAACCTGATTAACCGGGTGTTGAGCGTGACCCACGATCTGCCGTCCACGACGCCGATCATCGACGCCATCGCGTCCTTGGGCATGCAGGCCGACCCGTTCGAGGCAGGCGTCGAGGCTGAACACCCGCCGGCCGCCCCGGCGAAAAAACCTTGGTGGCCGTTGGCCCTATCTGGGGTCATGGCACTGGCTGCCGAGGTTATCCACTTCACCGACGCAGCGCCTACGGTCGTCGTTGCGCTGGTGGCTCTGGTGTCGATCCTCAGTGGTGGCCTTGGCACCTATAAAAAGGGCTGGATCGCCATCAAGAACTTCAACCTCAACATCAACGCGCTGATGAGTATCGCCGTGACCGGCGCGGTGCTGATCGGCCAGTGGCCGGAAGCGGCGATGGTGATGTTCCTGTTCACCGTGGCCGAGCTGATCGAAGCCAAGTCCCTGGACCGCGCGCGCAACGCCATCAGTGGCCTGATGCAAATGGCCCCGGACACCGCGACCGTGCGCCAGGCCGACGGAACCTGGGCCGAACGGGAAGTGAAAAGCGTTGAACTGGACGCCATCGTGCGGGTTCGCCCCGGCGAACGCGTGGGCCTGGACGGCGAAGTAACCGCCGGCAACTCCACCATCGACCAGGCGCCGATTACCGGCGAAAGCCTGCCTGTGGAGAAAACCCTCGGCGACAAAGTCTTCGCGGGCACCATCAACCAGTCAGGCTCGCTGGAATACCGCGTCACCGCCGCCGCCAACCATTCCACCCTGGCGCGCATCATTCACGCCGTGGAACAGGCCCAGGGCGCACGGGCGCCGACCCAGCGTTTCGTCGACAGCTTCGCGAAAATCTACACCCCGGTGGTGTTCCTCTTCGCCCTGGGCGTGGCCCTGATCCCGCCGCTGTTCATGGGCGCGGCGTGGTTCGACTGGATCTACCGCGCGTTGGTCCTGCTGGTGGTGGCGTGCCCGTGTGCACTGGTGATTTCCACCCCCGTGACCATCGTCAGCGGCCTCGCGGCGGCGGCGCGCAAAGGCATTCTGGTCAAGGGCGGCGTGTACCTGGAGGGCGGCTACAAACTCGACTACCTGGCCCTGGACAAGACCGGCACCATCACCCACGGCAAACCGGTACAGACCGATTTCGTGGTGCTCGACCCTTTGGCCGAAGGCACAGCCGTGGCCCTGGCCGCCAGCCTCGCGGCGCGCTCCGACCACCCGGTGTCGATGGCCATCGCCAACGCGGCTGTGGATAACCACACCGCGCTGCACACGGTGGATAACTTTGCGGCCCTGGCCGGGCGCGGCGTGAGCGGCGAAATCGGCGGCCAGCTCTACCACTTGGGCAACCACCGGTTGGTGGAGGAGTTGGGCCTGTGCTCCCCCGCGTTGGAAGAGCGCTTGTTCGCCCTGGAAAAACAAGGCAAATCCGTGGTGCTGCTGCTCAACTCGGGCGGCCCGTTGGCCCTGTTCGCGGTGGCCGACACCGTCAAGGCGTCGAGCCGCGAAGCCATCGCGCAACTGCATGAGCTGGGCATCAAGACCCTCATGCTGACCGGCGACAACCCCCACACCGCCCAAGCCATTGCCGCACAAGTGGGCATCGACCGCGCCGAGGGCAACCTGCTGCCGGCCGACAAACTCAGCGCCATCGAAGCCTTGTACGCCCAGGGCCATCGGGTGGGTATGGTGGGCGACGGCATCAACGACGCCCCGGCCCTGGCCCGTTCCGAAATCGGTTTCGCCATGGCCGCGGCCGGCACCGACACCGCCATCGAAACCGCCGATGTCGCCCTAATGGACGACGATCTGCGCAAGATCCCCGCATTTATTCGCCTGTCGCGCCAGACGTCCACGGTGCTCAAGCAAAACATCGCCCTGGCGCTGGTCATCAAGGCGATCTTTCTTGCGGTAACCTTCTTCGGGATGGCCACCATGTGGATGGCTGTGTTTGCCGACATGGGCGTGGCCCTGTTGGTGGTGTTCAATGGCTTGCGCCTGGTGCGCAAATAAAGAAGCGAGCGTGCAGTGCTGAGTGCCGAGCTAAAGGCGTTTTACATGGTTGCCCGCCTGGGTAGCATCACCCAGGCGGCGAAAAAACTGGCCCTGAGCCAGCCCACGGTGACGACCCAGATTCGGCACCTGGAAAGCCAATACGGCGTGGAGTTGTTCTACCGCGGCGGCCGGCGCCTGAGCCTGAGCGACGACGGCGTGCGGTTGCTGCCGATGGTCAAGATGCTGTTGCAGCAAGAGGCTGACATTGAGTTCTTCCTGCGCAACACCGGGCAGGTGCAGGGCTCCCTGCGCATTGCCGCGACGGCGCCGTATTACATCCTCGACCTGGTGAAAACCTTTCGCGAACGCCTGCCCCAGGTCGAGGTGTCGGTGGAAATCGGCAACTCCCAGCAGGTGCTTGAAGCCCTGGAGGAATACCGTGTCGACGTCGCTGCCTCGTCCCAACTGCTGGAAGACCCGCGCCTGATCCGCCGGGTGTTGGGCATGGACCCTCTCGTGCTGGCGGTGCACCGCAACCACCCGTTGGCGGCGTTCGACCACATCCCCCTCAGTGCGCTGAACGGGCACACGCTGCTGATGCGCGAAACGGGCTCCACCACCCGGCAGTTGACCGAACACATGCTCAAGAGCGCGGGCGTGTCCTTCGGGCCCTTGCTGGAAATCGGCAGCCGCGAATCGATCCGCGAAGCGGTGCTGCGCAACATCGGCATCAGCATCATCGCCCGCCAAGAAGTGCCCCACGACCCGCAGCTAAAGGTGCTGACCCTGGAAAACGCACCGCTGTTGCCCGAGTACCTGTACTGCCTCAAAGAGCGCAAAAACGCACGGCTGCCGGCGGCATTTTTGGGCGTGGCGCAGGAAATGGCGCCGGTTGAAGGCTAAGCCCGCTCCTACCCAAATCCCCCAATACCACTATCGGCAGTTTTTGCCTCGCTGCCATAAGACCTACGCATTGCTTCCCTAGGATGGCCTGCATCTGCTTGATGAGGCCCATCCATGAACCACGCGATCGCAACACCCCTGAGCAACCCCGGTGCGCCGATGAAGGTACGCGGTGTCGAGAAACGCTTCGGCGCCTTTACCGCCCTGGACAACGTGTCGCTGGACGTCGCCGCCGGCGAGTTGGTGTGCCTGCTCGGGCCATCCGGGTGTGGCAAGACCACCTTGCTACGCTGCATCGCAGGCCTGGAGCGCCAGGACCGTGGCGAGTTGTACCTGGGTGATCGCGATGTTTCCCGACTGGCACCGCAGGCGCGGGACTACGGGATTTTGTTCCAGTCCTACGCCCTGTTTCCCAACCTCAGCGTCGAAGCCAACATCGCCTATGGCCTGGCCGGCAGCGGCCGCGAGGAGGTGCGCAAGCGCGTGGCACAGATGCTGGAACTGGTGGGCCTGACCGGCAGCGAAAAGAAGTACCCCGGCCAATTGTCCGGCGGCCAGCAACAGCGCGTGGCCCTGGCCCGCGCCTTGGCGCCAGCACCCTCGTTGCTGCTGCTCGACGAGCCGATGTCGGCCCTCGACGCCCGCGTGCGCGAGCATTTGTGCACCGAATTGCGCCAATTGCAGCGCAGCCTGGGCATCACCACGTTGATGGTCACCCACAACCAGGACGAAGCCATGTTGATGGCCGACCGCATCGCCGTGATGAACCACGGCAAGGTCGAGCAATACGCCACCCCGCAGGAAATCTACGACCACCCGGCCACGCCTTTCGTCGCCGAATTCGTCGGCCAGGGCAACTGGCTACCGTTCCAGCGCCACAGCCAGAGCCACGCCCAGGTGGGCGGCATGAGCCTGCGCCTGGCCGCCAATGCCGGCAGCGCAGCGTCGGGGCGGTTGTTCTGCCGCCCCGAGGCGATCAGCGTCAACCCGTTGGTGCACGAAGAAAACCTGTTCCCGGCCAAGGTGCGCGAGATCACCTTTTTGGGTAACCGCTGCCGCATGAGTTTTGAACTCAACCACTTGCCCGGCCACGCCTTGCTCGCCGAAGTGGCGCCCGAGGCCATGCCGCGCCTGGGCGCACAGGACATCATGGTCGCCCTGCCGCCGCGCAGCCTGCAGGTGTTTGCCTGATGAGCACACCCATGACCCTGGCGCTGGCGCACAAGCAGGTGCGCAAGGCTTCGCGCGCCGAACTCGGTGACCGGGTCTTCGTGATTGGCGGCAAACTGCTGCTGTTGTGCCTGCTGAGCGTGGCGGTGCTGATGCCGCTGCTGGCGATCTTCTGGCGCGGTTTCAGCGCCGAAGACGGCCAGGGCGGAGGTTTGGTGGCCGCGCGGGAGCTGCTGACCAGCGACAACTTCCACTGGTTGCTGGGCAATAGCCTGAAAGTTTCGCTGAGTGTCGCGGCCATTGTCGTACCTTTGGCCTACCTGTTTGCCTACGCCTTGCAGCGCACCCTGATCCCGGCAAAAGGCTTGTGGCGCGGCCTATCGCTGCTGCCGCTAATGGCGCCCTCGATGCTGCCGGGCATTGCCCTGGTCTACCTGTTCGGCAACCAGGGCCTGTTGCGTGGGTTGCTGTCGGACAACATCTACGGTTTCTGGGGCATCGTCCTCGGCGAGGCGATCTACACCTTTCCCCATGCGCTGATGATTCTGTTGTCGGCGCTGTCCTTGGCCGATGCGCGCTTGTTCGACGCCGCCTCCAGCATGGGCGCCAGCCCGGCCAAGGCGTTTCGTAGCATCACCTGGCCGGCCACCCGGCAAGCTGTGTTCGCTGCGTTCTGCCTGGTGTTCACCCTGACCATCACTGACTTTGGCGTGCCGGTGGTGGTCGGCGGCGACTACCAAGTGCTGGCCCTGGAAGCCTATAAGGCAGTAGTGGGCCAGCAGCAATTTGGCCGCGGTGCGTTGATCGGCATGGTGCTGTTGCTGCCGGCGCTGTTCAGTTTCGCCGTGGACGCCTGGCTGCGGCGCCAGCACGGCGATGCCATGAGCGGCCGCGCCCAGGTGTTCACCCCGGCGCCGTCGCGGCTGCGCGACAGCTGCTACCTGGCCATCGTGCTGTTGATCTGCGCGGTGTTGCTGCTGGTGTTTGGCATGGCGGTGTATTCGTCGCTGGTCAAGTTCTGGCCGTACAACCTGTCGCTGTCGCTCAACCACTACCGGTTCAACGACACGGCGGGCGGCGGCTGGCTGGCCTACAGCAACAGCGTGAAGATGGCCCTGTGCACGGCGCTGATCGGCAGCGTGCTGATCTTCACCGGTGCCTACTTGATGGAAAAAACCCACAGCCAGCGCGGCCTCAACCTGACGCTGCGCATGCTGAGTTTCGTACCGATGGCGGTGCCGGGTTTGGTCTTGGGCCTGGGCTACGTGTTTTTCTTCAACCTCAGCGGCAACCCACTGCATGTGTTCTACGGGACGATGACCCTGCTAGTGGTCTGCACCATTGCTCACTATCTGACCACCGCGCAAATGACCGCCACCACCGCCCTGCGCCAACTCGACGCGGAGTTCGAGGCCGCCGCCCTGTCGCTGAAGGCGCCGCTGTATCGCCACTACGTGCGGGTCACGGTGCCGATTTGCCTGCCGGCCCTGCTGGACATCGTGCGCTACCTGTTCGTCTCGGCCATGACCACCGTGTCGGCGGCGATTTTCCTCTACAGCCCCGACACCATCCTCGCCGCCGTGGCGGTGCTGAACATGGACGACGCCGGCAACGTCGGCGGCGCGGCGGCCATGTCCACCTTGATTCTGTTCACTTCGGCGAGCGTTTCCCTGCTCCTGGCCTGGGCGTCGCGCGGCTTGCTGCGCCGCTCCCAGGCCTGGCGCCAGAGCGCTCCCGGCCAATGATTCAGCCCCTTAACTCACACAGGAAAACGCTCATGTTCAAGCCCCTGGCCCTGGCCGCTGCTGCCCTCACCGCTTTCAGCCTGAACGCCTTCGCGGCGAAAACCGAGTTGACGGTGTACACCGCCCTAGAAGCCGAACAACTCAAGACCTACAAACAGGCCTTCGAGCAGGCCAACCCGGACGTGGAAATCAAATGGGTGCGTGATTCCACCGGGATCATCACCGCCAAGCTGCTGGCCGAAAAGGCCCGCCCCCAGGCTGACGCGGTGTGGGGCCTGGCGGCGTCGAGCCTGGCCATCCTCGATGCCCAGGGCATGCTGCAAAACTACGCCCCGCACGACTTGGACAAAATCGGCAGCAACTACCGCGACGCCGCCAACCCGCCGGCCTGGGTGGGCATGGACGTGTGGGCCGCGACCATTTGCTTTAACACCGTCGAAGCCGAAAAACAGGGCCTGAGCAAACCAGTGAGCTGGCAGGACCTGACCAAGCCTGAGTACAAGGGCAAGATCGTTATGCCGAACCCGGCGTCGTCCGGCACCGGTTTCCTCGATGTCAGCGCCTGGTTGCAAACCTTCGGTGAGAAGCAGGGCTGGCAGTACATGGACGACCTGCACCAGAACATCGGCCAATACGTGCACTCCGGCTCCAAGCCGTGCAAGTTGGCGGCGGCGGGGGAGTTCCCTATCGGCATTTCCTTCGAGTACCCCGCCGTGCAGCTCAAGCGCCAGGGCGCGCCGCTGGATATCGTGCTGCCCAAGGAAGGCCTGGGCTGGGAAATCGAAGCCACCGCCGTCATCAGGGGCACGCCCCATGAGGCCGCAGCGAAAAAACTCGCCGACTTCTCCGCCAGCCCTGCGGCCATGGAGTTGTACAAGGAGAACTTCGCTGTCCTCGCCCAGCCCGGCATCGCCAAGCCGCAGACCGAGTTGCCTGCCGACTATGAGCAGCGCCTTATCAAGAATGACTTTGCCTGGGCCTCGAAGAATCGCGACGCGATCCTTGCCGAGTGGCGCAAGCGTTATGACGGCAAGTCCGAGAAAGTCGTAGCCAAGTAAATGATGGGTTAACCGCGCTCCCGGGGCCATCCGTCGCCCCGGGAGCGTTTTCGTTTGTATGGCCTGCGGCTAGAGGTCGTTGAGGACGTGGCTCAAGGCCTCCACCTCTTCCTGGCGTTGGGCCTGGCTCAGGCGGGCGCCGGGGTTGAGGGACGACCATTGCGGGTGCGCGCGGGCGCGGGTCAGGGCCGCGGGCAGTTTGCCTTCACGCCAGGTTTTGTCCTGGGGCGCGGCGACCTTGATGCTGTCCATCGCCGCGTGCCCGCGCAAGTTGAGGGCCTGCAGCAACTGGCGTTGGCGCAGGGCCAGCAGGCGCAGCACGCTGTCGTCGATGGTCAATTCCCGTTGGCCCTTGAGCTTACCCAGCAAGCGGCTGCTGTAGCCGCGCGCGGTTTGCAGGGCGCCGCCGGCGATAGCGCCGGCCAGGGCGGCGGCACCGAGGGTCAGGCCGCCCACCAGTAAATCCACCCCGGCGCCGGCCGCAGCGCCTGCGGCGATCCCACCGCCGACCCGCACCCCCAGTTGCTTGAGGGTTTCGGGGTTGAACAAGTCGTCGCCCCAGCGCCCATCCAGCAGCGGCAGGTCGCCCGCATCGGCGTCCTGGGGGCGAAAACCATAGAGCTTGAGCAGGGCCTCGACGCAGCGTTGTTCGCGCTGGCGAATGGCCGTGTGCAGTTGGCTGACGGCTTGCTGTTCTTCGCCGGCCTCGGTGCTGACGCTGCGCCGGCATGCCGCGCAGTCGATCAGCAGTTCGGCGATCAATCGCGCCGCGCTCTGTTGCCGGGCGTGGCGCTGGGCTTGTTGGTCGGCGATCAGGCGTTCGAGTTGGCCGCGGGCGCTTTCCAGCAGCAGCGCCAGGCTTTCATACAGGCGCCTTTCGCCATCCTCGGGCGGGGCGACGCTGTCAAAGCGCACCAGGGCATGCAGCCCCAGGCGCGCCAGGGCTTCGCGCCAATCCGGCTCGCGGTGGTTGGCGCTGCTGACGAAGTTGAGTACTGGCAGCAGCGGTTTGCCGCAACTGGCCAGCACTTGCAACTCGTCGCGGTACTTGGCCAGCACCGGCTCGCGGGCGTCGATCACGTACAAACCGGCATCCGAGGCCAGCAGTTGGCGCAGCACCTTGGCTTCCTGTTCAAAGCGCTGGCGCGCTTCGCTGGCGTCGAGAAAACGCGCCAGCCGCGCTGGGCCGTCGAGGCGCTCGCCCGGTTGCTCCAGGCGTTCGAGGTAGTCGAGCAGGGCGATGGCGTCTTCCAGGCCAGGGGTGTCGTAGAGCTCCAGCAGCGGCTCGCCGTCCACCGACAGCCGCGCCCCTTCGACGTGGCGTGTGGTGCTGGGGCGGTGGGACACCTCGCCAAAGCCCACGTCCCGGGTCAGGGTGCGCAGCAGGGAGGTCTTGCCCACGTTGGTGTGGCCGACCACGGCCAGTTTCAGCGGCTTGGCGGATTCAGTCATGGCCTGTCTCCAGCCAGTTCATGGGGGCGCAATCGGCGAACGGCAGTTCCAGTTGGCGCAGGGCGCTGTGCCAGTCGCCCAGGCGCTCGGCGTCCAGGGCCTGGCCGGGTGGCGCTTGGAGCAACCACACGCGGGTAGCGGTTGCACTGCGCGCCAGTTCAGCGATCAGTGCCAGGCTGCCGCGATCCGGCGAGCGCCGTGGGTCGCAGGCAATCAGCAGGCGCGCCGCCGGGAAGCGGCTCAGTTGTTCCAGCAGCTTGTTGCGCGATTCGCGGCTGTCGAGGATGCCAGCGTCTTTCACGCCCTTGGGCAGGGCCGGGGGCCAGGGGTGTTGGTCGTCCAGTTCGATGGCCACCAGCAGGGCGCCGTCGCTGTGCTGCACACCCGCACCGCTTTCGACGCGGTGCAACTGCGCTGGCGCGGCGTCATTGACTCCCAGGCGTTCGCTGCTGGGCATCAGGCGTTCACGCAATTGGGCGTAGCCGGGCAGGTTGAGGTCCAGGCCCAGGGCCGCTTGCCCGCGCCGCCAGCGCCAACGGCAAAACAGCATCAGCAGCAGGCGCGGCAGCACGCCGTAAATCAGCATCGCGCCCACCAGCCAGGTGGCCCACATCTGCCGCACCAGTTCGGTGTTGTACACATCGCGAGTGCTGGCCTCGATCATGGCCACGGTCGGCACGCCAAAACCGATGGCCCGTGGCGCGGCGGCGAGGGCGTTGGTCATGGCGACAAAGGCATCGGCGCCCAGCAGGGTGCTTTCCCAGAAGAAGCTGTAGCGGTGGGTGGTCAGCAGCACCAGCAGGATCGCCACCGCACTGAGCATCGCCAGCAGCCACAGGCCATTGACCAGGGTGCCCACGGCCCAGCGGTTGAGTTTGCGCCGTTGCAGCATCAGCAGCAGGGCGGGGGCCAGTTGCGCGGCCTTGGCGTCGCGGGCCAGTTTTTCGCTGAGCCACAACCACAGCCGCCCCAGGCTGGCGCTGTGTTCACCGGCAAACGCCAGGCCCAAGGCCCAGCCCAGCAGCAGGATCAGGTTCAACCCCAGCAGGCTGCCTAGAGCCCAAAACACATTGACCGGGCGCTGGCCGTCGCCCAGTGCGGCGAAGGCCAGGCCCGCGCCGCTGATGATGGCCAGCACGGCCAGCAGCCATACCGCCAGGCGTGCGCCTTGCAGCCAGTGGCCCAAGGCTTCGCGCAGGCCATCGCGGGTGGCCAGGGTCAGGGCGCGGTGCTGGATGCGGCTCGCCAGGTCGCCGCCGGCGGCGCGGGCGAGGCGGTTGGCTTCCTGATCGTCCAGGGCGCCGGCGTGTTCTTCGCGCAAGCGCACGGTTTCCGTCAGCCAGAGGTGGTGCAGGGGAGTCAGTTCAGTCACGCACGATACCGTCGCTCAAATGAGCGCTGAGCATAACCGCTGCGGCGCTTATCGGGGTAAGACGGCTCTGCTATCCTCGCCGCCATGAAAAAAACTCTCCCCTTAAGCCTGATCGCGGCCCTCGCCGAGAACCGCGTGATCGGCGTCGATAACCGCATGCCCTGGCACTTGCCGGGGGATTTCAAATACTTCAAGGCCACTACGCTGGGCAAACCCATCGTCATGGGCCGCAAGACCTGGGATTCCCTCGGCCGGCCCTTGCCCGGGCGCCTGAACATCGTGGTCAGCCGCCAGCCGGGTTTGCAGCTAGAAGGCGCGCAGGTCTACCCCTCGTTGGACGCCGCCCTGGCCCGCGCGCAAGCCTGGGCCCAGGAGCAGGGCGTGGATGAAGTGATGTTGATTGGCGGCGCGCAGCTCTATAGCCAGGCCCTGGCCGATGCCGACCGCTTGTACCTGACCCGCGTGGCGCTCAGCCCCGAGGGCGATGCGTGGTTCCCCGAATTCGACCCGGGCCAGTGGACCCTGGTCAGTAACACCCCGGTGGCCGCCGAGGGCGACAAACCGGCGTACAGCTTTGAGGTGTGGCACCGCCACTGAGGGCTAACAGCATCGCGGGCGGGCGCGCTCTCACAGTGGAACTCGGTTACCTGTGGGAGCGGGCCCGCCCGCGATGCTGTTAATAGGGGTAACAGGCGCCGCTAAGCGTGCGCCAATTCCTCATGCTCATCGGCATTGAGCAGTTCTTTATCGGTCTGCTGCATGATCTGGCTGGTGATCGCCCCGGCGGTCATTGAACCGCTGACGTTCAGGGCTGTGCGGCCCATGTCGATCAACGGCTCTACGGAAATCAGCAGCGCCACCAGCGCCACCGGCAAGCCCATGGCCGGTAGCACGATCAGCGCGGCGAAGGTTGCACCGCCGCCCACGCCCGCCACGCCCGCCGAACTCAACGTGACAATCGCCACCAGCGTCGCGATCCACAGTGGGTCCAGGGGGTTGATGCCCACGGTCGGGGCCACCATCACCGCCAGCATGGCCGGGTACAACCCGGCGCAACCGTTCTGGCCGATGGTTGCACCAAAGGACGCGGCGAAACTGGCGATCGACTGCGGAATACCCAGGCGCCGGGTTTGCGCCTCGATGCTCAACGGAATGCTCGCGGCGCTGGAGCGGCTGGTGAAGGCGAAGGTCAGCACTGGCCAGACCTTGCGGAAAAAACGCAGTGGGTTGATCCCGGCCAGCGCCACCAGCAGGCCATGGACCCCGAACATCAGGCCCAAGCCGATGTAGGACACCACGACAAAACTGCCGAGCTTGATGATGTCTTGCAGGTTGGAACCGGCCACCACCTTGGTCATCAGGGCCAGCACGCCGTAGGGCGTCAGCTTCATCACCAGGCGCACCAGGCGCATCACCCAGGCTTGCAGGGTGTCGATGGCGTTGATGACTTTCTGGCCTTTTTCCACATCGTCCTTGAGCAGTTGCAGCGCCGCCACACCCAGGAACGCGGCGAAAATCACCACGCTGATGATGGAGGTAGGCTTGGCGCGGGCCAGGTCGGCGAAGGGGTTCTGCGGGATAAACGACAACAGCAACTGCGGCACATTCAGGTCGGCAACCTTACCGGCGTAGTCGCTCTGGATGGTTTGCAGGCGCGCCAGTTCCTGGGTGCCGGCCACCAGCCCTTGGGCGGTGAGGCCGAACAGGTTGGTCAGGGCGATGCCGATCAACGCCGCGATGGCGGTGGTGAACAGCAGGGTGCCGATGGTCAGGAAGCTGATTTTGCCCAGGGACGAGGCGTTGTGCAGGCGGGCCACGGCGCTGAGAATCGAAGCAAATACCAGCGGAATCACGATCATTTGCAGCAATTGCACGTAACCGTTGCCCACCAGGTCGAACCAGCCGAGGGAGGCTTTGAGCACCGGGCTATCGGCGCCGTAAATCGTGTGCAGGGCCACGCCGAACGCCACGCCCAGCACCAGGGCCAGCAGGACTTTCTTGGCCAGGCTCCACGTGGTGTGGCGGGTTTGGGCCAGGCCCAGCAACAGGGCGAGGAATACCAGCAGATTGAGGATCAGCGGCAGATTCATTGAGACTCCGGACATAAACGAGTGCCAATCGCGTAGCGCTGCGATTGCGAACCGGCAAGCCTAACAGCTTGAAAAATAATGAATTAATACCGAGATGGAATGGTGACCGTCGTTTTTGGAATAAGGCTGTGGCGCAGATGTGCATGCCGGTGGCGCAATTACGACGCAAGCGGTCGTGGGCAGAGCGGCGCGGTGATGGGGATTTGCTAGCGTCCAACGCTTCCATTCAGGGAGAACCCGCCATGAAACTCGCTTCGAGATTGATCGCTGCCGCGCTGTGCCTGGGCCTCGCCGGCCAGGTGCTGGCCACCGAGTTGCAGCACTGGCCCGCAGAGCAGGCCAAGCAGTTGAACGCCATGATCGCGGCCAATGCCAACAAAGGTAACTACGCGGTGTTCGACATGGACAACACCAGCTACCGCTATGACCTGGAAGAATCCTTGCTGCCGTTCATGGAGAACAAGGGCCTGATTACCCGCGAAAGCCTGGACCCGTCCCTGAAACTGATGCCCTTCAAAGACACCGCTGAGCACAAGGAAAGCCTGTTCAGCTACTACTACCGCCTCTGCGAAGTGGACGACATGGTGTGCTACCCCTGGGTGGCGCAGGTGTTTTCCGGCTTCACCCTCAAGGAACTCAAGGGTTATGTCGATGAGTTGATGGCCGCCGGTAAACCGGTGCCGGTCAGCTATTACGAGGGCGACGTGGTGAAGACGATGGAGGTCAAGCCGCCGCAGATCTTCCCCGGCCAGGTCGAGTTGTATAACCGTTTGATGGAGAACGGCATCGAGGTCTACGTAATGACCGCGGCTTCCGAAGAGCTGGTGCGCATGGTCGCCTCCGACCCCAAGTACGGCTACAACGTCAAACCGCAGAACGTGATCGGTGTGAGTTTGCTGCTAAAAGATCGCAAAAGCGGCGAACTGACCACTGCGCGCAAGCAGATCAGTGCCGGTAAGTACGACGAAAAAGCCAACCTCGGCCTGGAACTCACGCCTTACCTGTGGACCCCGGCGACCTGGATGGCGGGCAAGCACGCGGCGATCCTGACTTACATCGACGAATGGAAAAAACCGGTGCTGGTGGGCGGCGACACCCCGACCAGTGATGGCTACATGCTGTTTCACGGCGTTGACGTGGCCAAGGGCGGCATCCACCTGTGGATCGACCGCAAAGACAAATACCGTGCGCAGATAAACGCCATGATGACCAAGCACGCCGCCGCCCAAGCCCAGGAAGGGCTGCCGGTCACGGCGGACAAGAACTGGGTGATCGTCAAACCTGAAGACATTTTGTAAGCGCGGGGCTCGCTGGCTAATCATGCGCTGCCGGTTCTGGCCTCATCGCGGGCAGGGCCCGCTCCCACAGTGTGGGTGGGATTTGCTTTTCCTTTGTGGGAGCGCGCCTGCTCGCGATGGCGGGGGCAAGACAGTTGCTCCCACAGTGGGGGCGTTTGTGGGCTTGGCCTACATCCCCGGTCGTATACTCCGACGGCTCTAGCTCGGCCTTTTACCTTGTGAGCAGTGCAGGCCTTCTGCCATAATCGCGCGCCCTTTTTACGCCACCCCGCGGCCTGTCGCGGCCGGTGGCGTTGTTGTTTTGCCTTTACGTAACGGACTACGTTGTGAGCTATCTTTCGATCGAATTCGGCCTGTGTTTCATCCTGTTTTTCGCCTTCTACTGGAGCCTGTGCTGGAGCCCGCGCCTGCAAAACGCGCTGTTGCTGGCCGCTAGCTACGCGATCCTCGCCAGTTTCAGCCTCGACTTCCTTTACGTGCTGCTGGGCTACACCGTGCTGGTGTATGCCCTGGGCCTGTTCAGCCAGCGTTTTCCTGCCCAGCGCATTACCTGGGCGTTGCTGCTGTTGCTGGTGCTGGGCTGTTTTTACCTGTTCAAGTACCAGGATTTTTTCACCAGTTCCGTGCAGGGTGTGTTGCTGAGCCTGGGGCTGGATGTGGCCCTGCCGCTGCTGCAAGTGCTGCTGCCCATTGGGCTGTCGTTCTATACCTTTCACTCGGTCAGTTACCTGGTGTCGATCAACCGGGGGGAACTCAAGCCCGGCTCGCCGTTCGACCTGGCGCTGTACCTGGCGTTTTTCCCCAGCCTGATCGCCGGCCCGGTCAACCGCGCCAGCCATTTATTGCCGCAAATCCGCCCCGAGGGCATCCGCCAGGTATTGGAGCCGCAACGGGCCTTGGGCCTGATCGCCATGGCGGTGGTCAAGCTGTTCTTCTTGAGTTCGTGGCTGGCCAACGAATGGGTGGACCCGGTGTTCGAGACGCCGGTGGGCTATTCGGGCGAGCAGATTTTGCGCAGCGTGTACGGCTATTCGTTCCTGATCTATTTCAATTTCAGCGGCTACACCAACCTGGTGACTGGCATCGCGCTGCTGTTGGGTTTTCGCCTACCCGAGAACTTCAACTTCCCCTACGCGGCGCGCAACCTCAAAGAATTCTGGGGGCGCTGGCACATCAGCCTCTCCACCTTTATCCGCGACTACGTGTACATCCCCTTGGGTGGCAACCGCCGTGGGGTGTGGCGCGGCAACCTGAACATGCTGCTGGCGATGCTGATTTCCGGTTTGTGGCACGGTGCCAGCGCCAATTTCCTGATCTGGGGGGCGCTCCACGGTGTGGGGCTGGCGCTGTACAAGCTGTGCAGCCCGCGTTTGCCGCGCTGCCCGGACCTGCTGGCGCGCCTGTTGACCTTCCACTACGTGGCCTTTGCCTGGATTTTCTTCCGCTGCGCCACCTTCGATGATGCCCTGGATATGCTCGCGGGCCTGGGCACGATGTCGGCGGCGGGGCTGGCCAATACCGGCGCGAGCCTGCTGGCGTGCCTATTGGGCGTGGCGTTCTACCCGCGCCTCGTCGCGGGGCTGCAACGCCTGTTCGATGCTGGCACGCGCCTGCCGTGGCTGGTGTATCCCGTGCCCTTGGCACTGTTTATCTGCTTGGTGATTTTTGCTTCGCCGTCGGGCGTGCCGGGGTTTATCTATGCCAGTTTCTGAACCGTCGCCATTGTTGCGCCACCAGGCCGGTGCCGCACGGGTGCTGTACGCCATGCTGCTGAGCAGTGCGCTGTTGTTGTGGTTGAACCAGGATTCGGTGCGCCAGTATTGCCAGCAGAAGTACCACGACGGCTGCGAGCTTCCCGGCTTGGGCCAAAGCACGGCATGGCGCACCGGGGCTTATCTGAGCGAGGCGCTGGGCGCGGCGCGGGTGGCGTTTGTCGAGAGCTTGAGCGGCCACGGCCAAGTCCAGGCAGTGGCCGAGGCAGAAGCGGCGCCGCAAAACGACGTGGCCCCCGCGATGGCGGTAGCGCCCGTGGTTGCACCGCCCGTGGCCAAAACCCTGGGGGCCACCCCCGCCGTGGTGAAACCCGCCCCGGTTGCACCTGCCCCGCGGCCAGTGCCGGTGGCTGCGCCGCCCACGGTTGCCGCAGCGGCCATGCCCCGGGTCACCAGCACGCCGCTGATGGCGTCTCTCAACAGCGGAGACGAGGTGTTTTTTGTCGGCGACTCGCTGATGCAAGGCGTGGCGCCGCACATGGCCAACACCCTGCGCAAACGCTACAACCTCAAGAGCGTCAACCTCAGCCGCCAGAGTACGGGGCTGGCGTACCCGAGTTTTTTCAACTGGCCGAAAACGGTGCAAAGCACCCTGCAAGCCAACCCGCGCATTCGCCTGATGGTGGTTTTCCTCGGCCCCAACGACCCGTGGGACATGCCCCAGGGCAAGGGCAAGCCGTTCCTGCGCTTCAAAACGCCGGATTGGGAAAACCTTTACCGCCAGCGCATCGATGCCATCCTCGACGTGGCCCAGGCGCAGAATGTGCAAGTGATTTGGGTCGGCCCGCCGAACATGCAAAAAACCAAGCTGTCGGATGCCATGGCGTACCTCAGCGACCTGTATAAGAACCGCGTCGAACACTACGGCCAGCATTACGTCTCGGCCAACGAAGTGCTGGGTTATACCAGTGCGCAGTTTTCCTACTACCTGACGGACAAGGGCGGCAAGCAACTCAAGACCCGTGTCGACGATGGCATTCACTTCACCATCACTGGCCAAAAACTGATCTCTGCGCAGGTGCTGTCGCGGATCAACTTCCCCAGTGAACAATTGACGGAACACTAGACATGCGGCACCTGCCGGGCGTGATCGCGCTACTGATGAGCTTTGCCTTGCTGAGCAGTTGCGCCCCCGTGGACGCGGTGCAGGCCACCCCGGCGCCCGTCGTCAAAAAAAATGCCGCCACCTATAACGCCGCCGTGCCGAACCTGGCGGCGCTGACGGCACGCTTCAAGAGCGCCAACCGCAGCCCCATCAGCGTCGTGCAACTGGGCGACTCGCACACCGCCGCCGACCTGTTCAGTGGCGAGATGCGCCGTTTGCTCCAGGCCCAGTACGGCGATGGCGGTATCGGCTTCGTTGCCGCCACCCCGGTGCCCGGCACCCGCTACGAGCGGGTCATCCTGACCACGGCCAAGCGCCAATGGGCGCTGGTGTCGGCGCGCAACCAGCAAAGCGCGCAGTTCCCGTTGGGCGGCTACCTGGCGTTGCCCCAGGTGGCGGGCGCGCAGGTGCGGATTGCCGAGCGCCAGCCTAGCGGGCAGCGTTATCGGGTGTCGGCGCTGTACCAGGCGCAGGCCAATAACAGCCTCAAGGCCCGCGACGGCGCGACCCAGGCCAGCCGCATGCTGTCGGCCACGGGCGGGCAGTGGCGGTTCAGCCCGGTGTTCAACAACATCGCCTTGCCGGTGGAACTGAGCATCGCCCAGCCCCAGGGCCTGGCGCTGGGCGGTTGGAATATTCAGGGGCAGAAAAACGCCGGCGTGACCTATTCGGCCCTGGGTATCAACGGCGCGCGCCTGGACGTGCTGGACAAGTGGCAGGCCGGTTGGCTCGACACCCTCAAGGCCCTGCGCCCAGACCTGGTGGTATTGGCCTACGGCACCAACGAAGCCTTCGACGATGAGCTGGACTTGGGGCTGTACGAGCGTCAATTGCAGGGCAAAATCGCCGAACTGCGGCGAACCTTGCCCAAAGCCGTGATCTTGTTGGTGGGCGCCCCGGATTCGATCAAGCACCGCCGCGCCCAGGCCTGCGCCGCCGCCCAGCCCCACAGCCTGCGCCAAGTCATCCAGATCCAGAAAACCGTCGCCCGGCAAAGCGGCGCGTTGTATTGGGACTGGCAGGCGTTCATGGGCGGCGATTGCTCGATCCGCAACTGGCAGGCCCGGGAAATGGCCCGTGGCGACCTGGTGCACCTCACCGCCGACGGCTACCGGCAAAGCGCCGAAGGGCTGTACCGCTTCCTGCGCGGGCAACTGGGCGAACGCCTACCCTGACGCTGAGGTAGCAGGCAAAAAAATGCCCCGCACGTGGCGGGGCATTTTTATGGGCGTGGATCAGAGGCCGTCGAGCATGGCCTTGTTGCGCACGGCGCCTTTGTCGGCGCTGGTGGCCAGCAGGGCGTAGGCCTTGAGGGCGGTGGTGACTTTGCGCGGGCGCACTTCCACCGGTTTCCAGCCTTTGTTGTCCTGTTCAACGCGGCGCGCCGCCAGCTCTTGATCGCTGACGAGCAGGTTGATCGAGCGGTTGGGGATGTCGATCAGCACTTTATCGCCGTCCCGCACCAGGCCGATGGCGCCGCCCGCGGCGGCTTCCGGCGAGGCGTGGCCGATGGACAGGCCCGAGGTGCCGCCGGAGAAGCGCCCGTCGGTGAGCAGCGCACAGGCTTTACCCAGGCCCTTGGACTTGAGGTACGAGGTTGGGTAGAGCATTTCCTGCATGCCCGGGCCGCCCTTGGGCCCTTCGTAGCGGATGATGACGATGTCACCGGCCTGCACTTCGTCGGCGAGGATGCCGCGCACGGCGCTGTCCTGGCTTTCAAAGATTTTCGCGTTGCCCTCGAACACATGGATCGACTCGTCCACGCCCGCGGTTTTCACCACGCAGCCGTCCAGGGCGATGTTGCCGTAGAGCACGGCGAGGCCACCTTCCTGGGAGTAGGCGTGCTCGACGCTGCGGATGCAGCCGTTTTCACGGTCGTCGTCCAGGCTCGGCCAACGGGTGGACTGGCTGAACGCGGTCTGGGTCGGGATGCCCGCCGGGCCGGCCTTGAAGAAGTGGTGCACGGCTTCGTCGCTGGTCTGGGTAATGTCCCATTTGGCGATGGCGTCGGCCATGGTCTTGCTGTGCACGGTCGGCAGGTCGGTGTGCAGCAGGCCGCCACGGGCCAGGGAGCCGAGGATGGAGAAGATGCCGCCGGCGCGGTGCACGTCTTCCATGTGGTACTTCTGGATGTTCGGCGCGACCTTGCACAGCTGCGGCACGTGGCGCGAGAGGCGGTCGATGTCCTTGAGGTTGAAGTCGATCTCGGCCTCCTGGGCGGCGGCCAGCAGGTGCAGGATGGTGTTGGTCGAACCGCCCATGGCGATGTCGAGGGTCATGGCGTTCTCGAACGCCTTGAAGTTGGCGATGTTGCGCGGCAGCACCGACTCGTCTTCTTCGATGTAGTACTGGCGGCACAGGTCGACGATGGTGCGCCCGGCCTGCAGGAACAGCTGTTCGCGGTCGCTGTGGGTGGCCAGGGTCGAGCCGTTGCCCGGCAGGGCCAGGCCCAGGGCTTCGGTGAGGCAGTTCATGGAGTTGGCGGTGAACATGCCGGAGCACGAACCGCAGGTCGGGCAGGCGCTGCGCTCGTACTCGGCGACCTTCTCGTCAGAGGCCGTGTCGTCGGCGGCGATCACCATGGCATCGACCAGGTCCAGGCCATGGCTGGCCAGTTTGGTCTTGCCCGCTTCCATTGGGCCGCCGGAGACGAAGATCACCGGGATGTTCAGGCGCAGGGCGGCCATCAGCATGCCGGGGGTGATCTTGTCGCAGTTGGAGATGCACACGATGGCGTCGGCGCAGTGGGCGTTGACCATGTATTCGACGGAGTCGGCGATGATCTCGCGGCTGGGCAGCGAATAGAGCATGCCGTCGTGGCCCATGGCGATGCCGTCATCGACGGCGATGGTGTTGAATTCCTTGGCCACGCCGCCGGCGCGTTCGATTTCGCGGGCGACCAGTTGGCCCATGTCCTTGAGGTGGACGTGGCCGGGAACGAACTGGGTGAAGGAGTTGGCGACGGCGATGATCGGCTTCTTGAAGTCGTCATCTTTCATCCCCGTGGCGCGCCACAGTGCGCGGGCGCCGGCCATGTTGCGGCCGTGGGTGGATGTTTTCGAGCGGTAAGCAGGCATGGAACACTCCGGGCGGTTAATCAGGTATCAAAAGGGAAGTGAGCTTCTATTGACGTCTGGAACACACAGAAATGGCCGTGTGCCCGGATGCTGCCGCCAGCGTTACGGGATCGCCGTGTGCCTGGGCCTTGAGCTCATAAACCCGCCGGGGATGACTGGCGATGAATGCGCCGATTCTACACCGCTGGCGCCAGGAAGGAATGGCGCGCCGCGCCGAGTGTCAGGCGCCCGCTTGGTCGGTGCGGGCCTGGCCTCGGCGCAGTTGCGCATTGAGCGCCAGCCCCACGGCGCCCGACAGCATCAGGCACGCGGCCAGGGTCCAGGCCAGGTGGCTGCCGCTGGCCAGGTTAATCAGGGCGCTGAGCAGTCCGCCGATGATGAAAATCAGCACACTGCCCGCCGAGGCCGAGGCGCCGGCCTGCTGGGGGAACACGTCCATGGCCCGGGACGTGGCGGCGGGCCGGGTGAGGGTGGTGCCGGCGGTGCACACCAGCATCGGCAGCAGGATGGTCAGGGTGCTTACGCCCCACCACCCGGTGAGGGCCAGCATCAGCAGCCCCGCAAGCAGGATCAGGCTCAGCCCGCCGACAATCTGCCCGTGGGCGCTGACCCGCGCACTCAGTGCCCCGGCGACCACGCCGCCGACCAGGTAAGCGGCGCCGTACAGCAGCAGGGTCAGGGCAAATTGGTAAGCCGACAGGCCCAACTGCTCCATGAAAATCAGCGGCGAGATGACGATGAAGGAAAAGTGGCAGGCAAACGCGATGGCGCTTATCAGCCAGTACGCGAAGAAGTCGAAGCGCCCGCCCAGGCGGCGGTAGGCCTGGAGGATGTTCTGCCGTGGCCCCTCGGCGCGGCGCGGCGCGGCGGGCAGGAACACCCAGGCCTTGAGCCACACCAGCGCCGCGAGGCCGATAAACAGATAAAAGCTGCCGCGCCAGCCCACCGCGCCCTGCAGCAGCGTGCCGGCCAGGGGAGACAGCGAGATGAACACCCCGGTGGCGGTGGTCATCAGGATGCGCAAACGCTCCCGTTCGCGGCCCTGGAACAAGTCCTGGACCAGCGCCTGGGACAGTACGAAGCAGCCGCAGCCCAGGGCTTGGAGCAGGCGAGAGGCAAGAAACCAGCGGTAGTCGCTGGCCAGCGCGCACCCCGCCGCGCCCAGCATCGCCACGGCCATGCCCGCCAGCAACAAGCCCTTGCGCCCGATCACGTCGGACAACGGCCCGAGCAGCAGTTGGGACAGGGCGATGCCGATGGCGAACAGGCTGATGGAAAACGCGATATCCGCCGCGGGGGTGGCGAAATGGGCGGACAGCGCCGGGAAGGACGGCAGCAGCACGTCGATGGGGAAAACCCCGAGCAACACCATGGCCAGCAACAGCGCCACCGCTGCACCCTTGCTCGCCCTAGCCATCGATCAGCCCTGCGTCGACGAACAACTGGCGGTTGTAGGCAGGCTCGAAGAAACCGTACTTCTTCATCGTCGCCAGGGTGGTGGTGGCATTGGCCCGCGCCCGCTGTGCCCAGGCCTGGGGCTGGAGCAGCGGCTCGATCACCTGCGTGCGGGTGGCCGGGTCGATGCCGGCGCTGGCGAAGCTTTCGTGCAGCCACTGGCCATCGATCTGCGCGAACACCTGAATGATCGCCAGCAGCAGGTCCGCCGCCGCCGGTTGCCGCGCCGCCGCCAGCGCCTCCCAGGTGTAGCCGAACACCTCGCAGAAGTAGCGGCTGTGCCGCGCCTCGTCTTCCAGGTGTTCGCGCAGCATGTGGTAGACGCACGGGATCAGGCTGTCGCGGGTGATGGCCAGCAGCTCCTTGGCGATGATGGTTTCGGAGACGAAACCGATGAAAAACCAGGCCAGCGGCACCTGTTGCGGCGCGGTGCGCTGCACCAGCGCCAGCAGGTGGCGGATGCGCCGGGGCACGCGGTGGCGGTTGTCGATGCCGTACCAGTGGGCGATCTGCGCGGCCAGGGTGTCGGAAAACAGCGCGTGATAGCCCTCGTCGGTGTACAGCTGCAGGGCCGCGGTGCGCATCGGCCGGGGCACGGCCATGGCCAGGTCGCCGTGGACCAGGGTTTCGACGGCGCGGTTGACGATTTTGTGTTCCAGCAGGGTGGTGTAGTCGAGGAAATACACCAGGTGATTGGCCGCCAAACGCTGCTGGGTGGCGCGGCCCAGGCCCTGGATCAGCGGGTGCGCCAGGTACGGCAGGAACGCGGGCGGAAACCAGTCCTGGGTGAGCAGTTGCCGGTCGAGGTCGGCGGGTAGCTCGAAGCAGTCGGGTTTGCTGCGCACCGAGGCCTTGCGGTCCCAGTCGGCCAGGGTGAAACGGTGTTGGGCGGCGCTGGAGGCGGTCATGGGGCGTCCTGGGCGGCGATCAACGCACGCAGTTCCTGGCATTGGGCCTGGCCGTCACCGTGGCCGCAGCCGACGAAAAACAGCGCCTGTTCGGCCGAGGCTTCTTGCAGGCCAAGCTGGGCTTCGACCTGGGCGTCGCTCAGGGCGCCGGTGAGCCAGGTGTTCAGGCCCAGAGCGGTGGCGAGCAACTGGAAGGTCTGGGACAGGTGCCCGGCCTCGACGTAGGCCATGCGATAGGCGCGCGAGTGTTCGTACTTCCACCACAGCTTGTCGAAGCGGCAGGTAATGAACAGGCCCACCGGCAGCGGGTTGATGAAATGCTGGCCGGCCAGTAACTGGCCCAGCGGCGCGTCAAGCAACGGCGCGACCAGTTGCAGGGCATGGCGGTCGGGGTGGTAGAAGTACACCCCCGGGGCGAGGCCGCTGACATTGCGCACATACAGGTAGCCGTCGCAGGCGTTCAAGCCGCCACCGGAGGGGCTGCTGCGCCGTGCCGCGAAGCCCTCGGCAATGGCCGGGTCATCGTCGTCGGCGCGTTCGTGCAAATAGCCGAGCGTCAGGTACAGCAGGGTGCCCACGTCCACCAGGCTGACTGCGCGCGGGGTGAAGGAGCGGCAGGTTTTGCGCTGAATCAGGGTGGTGGCCAGCCCGGCGGCCCGGGCCACCGACAGCGCAGGGTCGGGCAGGGGGATCAGCTCGGGCCCGTCAAAGGTGCAGCGCGGCGGGGGCGGCGCAGCGGCCATGACTTCTTTGCAATGCGCCAGATAATGCTGCGACCACTCATTGATATCCTGTGGCATATATTCGCAGGGAATATTCTTTGTGCCGATGTGGAATATCTTGGAAAGTTCATCCCAGCCCCAGGGTGTGGGAACTTGTTGAATGGGTGTGAAGAGGCCGGCGGCGAGAAATTGCGCATCCATGCTGTTGCACGGATCAAGTTGTTCAGGCGTGGCTATAAGTTGGATAAGGCGGGCGGAATAGTCGGGGTCTAGTTCAAATTGTGTATGGCGCTTGTAGTCCCATATAACCAGGCAGGGAGGTCGGGCAAGAACAAAGAAACTCGGATTTATATACATGGCGATGTTGGCCCTGCAAGCGTGGGCGATGAGGCTGGGGCGCCGGCATTCCCCAGCCTCATCTAGCGGTTAACAGCAGGGTTTAGCGGGCTTTCGCCGGAACCATGGCAGACAGGTTGGCGAGTTTGGTTGCTTCCATAATGATGGTTTTCATGGGTGTAACTCCTTTGATGTATGTTGTTTGAGTGTTGTGTTTTTTATGTTGTCACTTCCGAGTGACGAACAAATAGTAACGGTTAATTATTTAAAGATGAAGTAGTTGGCGGGTAGGGTTGTTCCATGAATGGCGTAGGATTCGTCTTGTGGAACTTATAGAGTGCTGAGTTTGTTTAATTTTTACTTTGAATTGTGGGCCGCGATAGGGTGCACACAAGAGCCAGAGTGCACTGTGGAGCGGAGTTGGTTAGTTTATTTTTTAGTTGGCGGGAAATGCGTTGAAAGTCATGAAGGGCCGTGCGGCCCTTCATGATGGCCGGGACTCAACTGTTAGGCAGCAGTCGGCAGGTGATGCTCTTGATGTAGCGGGTTTCGGCGATGGCCGGGTGAACGGGGTGGTCCGGCCCTTGGCCGCCGCGTTCGAGCATCTGGATGTTGCGGTCCAGGTGGCGGGCGCTGGTCAGCAGGATATTTTGCAGGTCGTCTTCGGGCAGGTGCATGGAGCACGAGGCGCTGACCAGGATGCCGTCCTTGCTGAGCAGGCGCATGGCTTGCTCGTTGAGGCGGCGGTAGGCGCCCTCGCCGTTCTTCATGTCTTTCTTGCGTTTGATGAAGGCGGGCGGGTCGGCGACGATCACGTCGAAACGCTCTTCGCTGGCCTTGAGTTCTTTCAGGGCTTCAAAGACGTCGCCTTCGATGCAGGTCATTTTTTCCGCAAAGCCATTCAGGGCGGCGTTGCGCTCCACGCCGTCGAGGGCAAAGGCCGAGGCATCGACGCAGAACACTTCGCTGGCGCCGAACGCGGCGGCTTGCACGCCCCAGCCGCCGATGTAGCTGTACAGGTCCAGCACGCGTTTGCCCTTGGCATACGGCGCCAGGCGTGCGCGGTTCATGCGGTGGTCGTAGAACCAGCCGGTTTTCTGGCCCTGGATCACCGGGGCTTCGAATTTCACGCCGTTTTCTTCCAGAGCGACCCATTCCGGCACGAGGCCGAACACGGTTTCGACGTAGCGGTTCAGGCCTTCGGCGTCGCGGGCGGCGGAGTCGTTCTTGAACAGGATGCCGCTGGGCTTGAGCACTTGGGTCAGGGCGGCGATCACGTCGTCTTTATGGGCTTCCATGGTGGCGGAGGCGATCTGCACCACCAGAATGTCGCCGAAGCGATCGACCACCAGGCCTGGCAGCAGGTCGGAGTCGCCATAGACGAGGCGGTAGAACGGCTTGTCGAACAGGCGCTCGCGCAGCGACAGCGCGACGTTGAGGCGGTGCACCAGCAGGGATTTGTCCAGGGGCAACTTGATGTCGCGCGACAGCAGGCGCGCGCAGATCAAGTTGTTCGGGCTCATGGCCACGATGCCCAGGGCCTTGCCGCCGGCCGCTTCGAGGATGGCCTGATCGCCGGCCTTGAAGCCGTGCAGTGGGGTGGCGGCCACATCGATTTCGTTGCTGTAGACCCACAAGTGGCCGTTGCGCAGGCGACGGTCGGCATTGGCTTTGAGGCGCAGGCTGGGCAGGGACATGACGTCGCTCCGGAAAAAAGAGCGGGAGTATAGCCTGTTGCGCTGGCAATGGCGGCGCCGCTGCGCCCTTGAATCTGGATCCGTGTTGGGTTTTGCGGTGTCGGCCGACTCTTTATAAGGGGTAGAATCGCCGCCTAGACCGGAGTGAGTACTTATGTCCCAAGAGCTATCAGCCGAACAGATCCAGCAGGCCCTGCAAGGCATCAGTGTGCCGCCCCAGCCGCAAATCATGGTGGATTTGCAGATGGAGCAATACATGCCCGACCCGGACCTGGAAGTGATCGCGCGGCTGATCTCCCAGGACCCGGGCCTGTCCGGGGCGTTGCTCAAGATCGTCAATTCGCCCTATTACGGGCTGAGCAACAAGATTGCCTCGATCCAGCGGGCGGTGAACCTGCTGGGCAGCCGTTCGATCATCAACCTGATTAACGCGCAGTCGATCAAGGGCGAGATGAACGACGACACCATCGTCACCCTCAACCGCTTCTGGGACACCGCCCAGGACGTGGCCATGACCTCGCTGACCCTGGCCAAGCGCATCGGCTCCCAAGCGGTGGACGAAGCCTACGCCCTGGGCCTGTTTCACGATTGCGGCGTGCCGTTGATGCTCAAGCGCTTCCCCCACTACATGAACGTGCTGGAACAGGCCTACGCCGCTGCCGGCGCCGATTGCCGCGTGGTGGACACCGAGAACCGTGCGTTCAACACCAACCATGCGGTGGTCGGTTACTACACGGCAAAATCCTGGCGCCTGCCAGACCACGTCAGCAACGCCATCGCCAACCACCACAATGCCCTGGCCATTTTCAGCGACGAGTCTTCGCGCAACAGCCAACTGAAGAACCTGCTGTCGATCCTGAAAATGGCCGAGCACATCTGCGCCTCGTACCGGGTGCTGGGTAATCAGGTCGATGACCATGAGTGGAACAGCATCGGCCCGTTGGTGCTGGACTACGTGGGGCTTTCGGATTACGACTTCGAGAACCTCAAGCAGACCATCCGCGAGTTGGGCGCACACTGATTTCTCAACCCTGGGGCGAGCATGCCGGAACTACCTGAAGTCGAAACCACCCGGCGCGGGATTGCGCCGCACCTGGAGGGCCAGCGCGTCAGCCGCGTGATCGTGCGCGAGCGGCGCTTGCGCTGGCCGATCCCCGAAGACCTCGATGTGCGCCTGTCCGGGCAGCGCATCGTGCTGGTGGAGCGGCGCGCCAAGTACCTGCTGATAAATGCCGAAGTGGGCACGCTGATTAGCCATTTGGGCATGTCCGGCAACCTGCGGCTGGTGGAGGCCGGGTCGTTGGCGGCCAAGCACGAGCATGTGGACATCGAACTCGAATCCGGCCTGGCGCTGCGGTACACCGACCCGCGGCGGTTCGGCGCGATGCTGTGGAGCCTCGACCCGCTGAACCACGAATTGCTGGCGCGCCTGGGGCCGGAACCCTTGACTGAGCTGTTCGACGGCGATCGGCTGTTCAAGCTGTCCCGGGGCCGCTCGATGGCGGTCAAGCCGTTCATCATGGACAACGCGGTGGTGGTGGGCGTGGGCAATATCTACGCGACCGAAGCGCTGTTCGCCGCCGGCATCGACCCACGGCGTGCGGCCGGGGGCATTTCCCGGGCGCGCTATTTGCGCTTGGCGGTGGAGATCAAACGCATCCTCGCCGCCGCCATCGAGCGCGGTGGCACCACCTTGCGCGACTTCATCGGCGGCGACGGCCAACCGGGTTACTTCCAGCAGGAACTGTTCGTGTACGGCCGCGCCTATGAGGCGTGCAAGGTGTGCGGGAGTGAGTTGCGCGAGGTCAAGCTGGGGCAGCGGGCGAGTGTGTTTTGCTTGAAGTGCCAGCGCTGAGCCTGGGCTGAGGGCCTCATCGCGAGCAGGCTCGCTCCCACGGGGCACCTTTTAACCTTGTGGGAACGGGCCTGGCCCGGGCGGCGATCCGACGATAGTGCCCTGCCAGCCCCCACACCTCTCAAGCCTTACCGGTAATCACCCGGTATTTGGCCATCAGCTGTTCTTCGGTTTCCGGGTGGGCTTCATCCAGCGGGATGCAATCGACCGGGCAGACTTGCTGGCACTGCGGTTCGTCGTAGTGGCCGACGCATTGGGTGCACAGGTTGGGGTCGATCACGTAGATCTCTTCGCCTTGGGAAATGGCGGCGTTGGGGCACTCGGGCTCGCAGACGTCGCAGTTGATGCAATCGTCGGTGATGATAAGGGACATGGGGCACTCCAGCCTGGGCGGACAGCCCAGGCAGCTAAAAACGAATGCGCGCAATTGTGCCGTATTGATGGGCGCAGTGCACGCGGGCGCGATGGAGGGCGGTTATTTCTTGAAGCGTTCGGTCAGGGCCTCGGCCACCGCCGGGTGGACGAACTTGGTGATATCGCCGCCCAGGGCCGCGATTTCCCGCACCAGGGTCGAGGAAATGAACGAATAGCGCTCCGACGGCGTGAGGAACAGGCTTTCCACGTCCGGCGCCAATTGGCGGTTCATGTTGGCCAGTTGGAACTCGTACTCGAAATCCGACACGGCGCGCAGGCCACGCAGGAACACATTGGCGTTCTGCTCCTTGGCAAAGTGCGCCAACAGGGTGGAGAAGCCGACGACTTCGACATTGGGTAGATGCTTGGTGACCTCGCGGGCCAGCTCCACGCGTTGTTCCAGGGGGAACAGCGGGTTTTTCTTGGGGCTGGCAGCCACGGCGATAATCACGTGGTCGAACAGGCGCGAGGCGCGTTCGACCAGATCGCCATGGCCCTTGGTAATAGGGTCGAAGGTACCTGGGTACAACACTCGGTTCATCGCGTCGTCCTGGCGGGAGTCCGTTGGGGAGTCGGATGGTAGCGCAGCAATCCCGGTGGGCCAAGCCGACTTTTTGCGAACAAAGCACTATAGACGCGGCGAATAATCCTGGTTTTCACGGGTTTTTCAGCCGCTCGGCCAGGGCGCTGGCCAGTTGTGCGGTCAGGCCATAGACCGACAATTGCGGGTTGGCGCCGATGCTGGTGGGGAACAGCGAGCCGTCGTGGATCGACAGGTTAGCCAACTGATGATGGCGCCCCAGGCTGTCGCACACCGCGCTTTGCACCGCTTCGCCCATGGCACAACCGCCCATCACGTGGGCGCTGCCCAGGCGCGTGCGGTACAGCGCCAGGTCCAGGCCGTCGATCATGGCGCGGGCCTCGCCCAGGGTTTTCACGTAGCGGGCGTCGTTGTGCAGCGGCATTACCGCTTTGGCGCCGCCGGCGAACTGGATCTCAGCCATGCTGTGGAAGGCCCGGCGCAGGCCATCCCAGGCGTAGGCCGAGACGGGGTAGTCGAGCACCGGCGTGCCATCGCCGCGCAGCTCCACGTGGCCGCCGGGGCTGTCGGGGTGAAAGCCGTCGCGCATCAGCGCCAGCATGGCGTGGGTATTGGGCAGTTGGGCCATGCGCAGGGCGTTGTCGCTGCCAAAACCGCCGAACAGGGTGGCGGCCAGCGCCGGGTGCAGGGGTGGCACTTCGAGCTTGTAGGACATGGGCCCGGTGGTGCCGTTTTGCCATTGGAAGTGGTCGGAGTAGATCGACTGCGGCGCGCCATAGAACGGGTTGATGACCTCGTCGAAATGCCCGGCGGACATGTTCACCAAGTGCAGAAAGGTGCGCTTGCCCAGGCGTGCGTGAGGGTCTGGCGCGCCTGAGCGCAACAGCAGCGCCGGGCTGTTGATGCCGCCGCCGGCCAGTACGTAGTGACGCGCCTTGACGCGGATGCGCCGCCCGGTGGGCGCCACGCAGCGCTCGTCCATGGCCACGCATTCTAGGCCGGTCACGCGCTCGCCGTCGATCAACAGCTTTTCGGCGCGGGCCAGGTACAGCAACTCGCCGCCGCTTTCCAGCGTGGCAGGGATGGTGGTGACCAGCATCGATTGCTTGGCGTTGGTCGGGCAGCCCATGCCGCAATAGCCCAGGTTCCAGCAACCGCGCACATTGCGCGGGATCACCTGCCAGCTGTAGCCCAGTTGTTCGCAGCCTTTTTTGATGACTTCGTTGTTGGCATTGGGTGGCACCCGCCATGGGGCGACCCCCAGGCGCTGTTCCATTTTCTCGAACCAGGGCGCCATCTCGGCCACGCCATGGCCTTTGACGTTGTGTTCGCGGGCCCAGTGTTCCAGGGTCGGCGCCGGGGTGCGGAAACTGGAGGTCCAGTTAATCAGCGTGGTGCCGCCCACGGCACGGCCCTGGAGGATGGTGATGGCGCCGTCCTTGCTCAAACGGCCGATGCCTTCCTGATAAAGGCTGGCGTAGGCGGCGTCTTCGAGCATTTTGAAATCGCTGCTGGTCTTGAGCGGGCCTTCTTCGATCAACAGCACTTTATAGCCGGCGGCGCTGAGGATTTCGGCCGTGGTGCCACCACCCGCGCCGCTGCCGATGATGGCCACGTCGGCTTCAAGCGTCAGGTCTTGGGTGAGGGTGGAGCCGTCATGGGTTTTCCAGCCGCGGGCCATGCCATCGCGAAACGGATCGGGTACGGGCATCAGGGGTCTCTTTCTTATTGTTGAGGTTGGGGCAGGTTCGCTCCCACGGGGGCATCCCTTGGGTTGTCAGTCACAGCGCCTCACACCCGCGGCGGCCCCGGGTAGCCGCAGTGGGCCCAGGCCTCGGCGCGGCTGTACCAGGCCATCATCACCAGTTGCAGCAGGGAGCTGTGGCCCATGCGCAGCAGGCTCAGGCTGCTGTTTTCCCAGCGCTGGAGGAAGTGGCGGATGTCGTCGCCGCTGGCGTTTTCCCACGCGCCCCAGATGCCGGTCAGGGGGCCGCGGGTGACCGCCATGGCGAGCACGTCAAACAGTTGCCGGGTCAGCTTGAGCATTTCTGGCGAGAGGTAGGCCAGGTTGCGGTCCAGGCTTTGCAGGGCGCCCTCCAGCGCAGCGGGGAGGGCGTCGGCGGCCACGGCGCCGTCGAGCATCACCGGCATCACCGCCCGCACAAAGGGCAGGTCGGCGCTGCGCAAGGCGAGAAAACCGCTGGCCGGTTGGCTGGCCGAACAACCGCTCAGGCTGGCGCCCAGGCCAGCGGTGGCGAGGAAGGCGCTGGCGCCCAGGCTGAACTTCAAAAGGCCGCGCCGCGACAGTGCGGCGGGCTCGGGCAGGCATGGATTCATTATTGTTTTAACCGGCAGTGGGGCGCGTTAGCGGATGAACAGTTTGTGGATCAGCTTCTGGATGGCCGTGCCATAGGGCGGGTAGATCAGCCGCGCCGCGTTCAGGCGTTGCTTGACCAGCACGCCCTTGGCCTTGCTGAAGGTCAGGAAGCCTTCATGGCCGTGGTACTGGCCCATGCCCGAGGGGCCGATGCCGCCGAAGGGCAGGTCGTCCTGGGCCACGTGCAGCAGGGTGTCGTTCAGGCACACGCCGCCGGAGTGGGTTTCCTGCAGCACGCGTTGCTGCTCGGCCTTGTCGTAGCCGAAGTAGTACAGCGCCAGAGGGCGCGGCCGCTGGTTGATGTAGGCAAACGCCTGGTCGAGGCCGCTGTAGGGCACGATCGGCAGCAGCGGGCCGAAGATTTCGTCCTGCATCACCGTCATTTCATCGTTGACGTTGAGCAGCACGCTGTGGCCCAAACGCCGGCCCTGGTTCTGCTCGAACAGCGGAACCAACAGTGCGCCCTTGCTCGTGGCGTCGCTGATGTAGCCGTTAAGCCGGTTGAGTTGGCGATCGTTGATGATTGCCGTGTAGTCCGGGTTATCCACAAGCGTGGGGTAAAACCCGCGCACAGCCTGGCGGTAGGCCTCGACGAAGGAACCGACGCGCTCTTGCGGCACCAGCACGTAGTCCGGGGCGACGCAGGTTTGCCCGGCATTGAGGGTTTTGCCGAAGGCGATGCGCTCGGCGGCGTCCTTGAGCGGCACGTCGCTGGAGACGATGGCCGGCGACTTGCCGCCCAGCTCCAGGGTCACCGGGGTGAGGTTCTCGGCGGCGGCGCGCATCACGTGCTTTCCGATGCTGGTGGCGCCGGTGAACAGCAAGTGGTCAAACGGCAGCCGCGAGAAGGCCATGCCCACCTCGGCCTCGCCCAATACCACGCACACCAGGTCTTGGGGGAACACCCGCGCCAGCAGGGTTTTGAGCAGTTGCCCGGTGGCCGGGGTGGCCTCGCTGAGCTTGAGCATCACCCGGTTACCGGCGGCGAGGGCGCCAACCAGCGGGCCAATAGCCAGGTACAACGGGTAGTTCCACGGCACGATCACGCCCACCACCCCCAGGGGCTGATAGACCACTTTGGCCGACGCGGGCTGAAAGGCCAGGCCGACCTTGCGCCGCGACGGTTTCATCCAGGCCTTGAGGTGGCGGCTGGCGTAGTGGATGCCGTGCAGGCTGGGCATCAGCTCGGCGAGCAGGGTTTCGTCGGCGCTGCGGTTGCTGAAATCCTCGCTGATGGCGGCGATCAAAGCCTGGCGTTCGCTGTTCAGTACATCGCCCAGGGCCTTGAGCCATTGCTGACGCTGCGCCGCAGGGGGCATGGGATGGGCGGCGTAGGCCTGGCGCTGGGCGTGGAAAAGCTTGAGCAGTTCGTCGCGCTGGGCTTGGGCGTCTTGCAGGTAGGCGATTTCAGCAGGCATGGCGGCGTCCGTTTTATTCGAGTTGTGCATTTTCTAGAGCTTATACTCTAAAAGGTCAAGGCCGAACTGTGCGTCACTTTGATTTATCCACAAGCGGTTAGGCCGTAAGATGCTCGCCAACGCACTCTGAATTAAAGCCCTTGCCCATGGCCCCACGCATAAAAACCAGCGAGCGCATCGTCCAGAATAGCCTGGAGCTGTTCAACCAGCAGGGCGAGCGCAGCGTCAGCACCAACCACATCGCCGCCCACATGGAAATTTCCCCGGGCAACCTCTATTACCACTTCCCCAACAAGCAGGCGATTATCGCCGTGCTGTTCAGCGAGTACGAAAGCCTGGTGGACAGCTTCCTGCGCCCGCCCCAGGGCCGCGCGGCGACGGTCGAAGACAAGCGCTTCTACTTGCAGGCCCTGTTGGCGGCGATGTGGCGCTACCGCTTCCTGCACCGCGACCTGGAGCATTTGCTCGACAGCGACGCGGACCTGGCCATGCGCTACCGGCGTTTCTCCCAGCGCTGTCTGATCCAGGGCCGCGCCATCTACGAAGGCTTTGTCGCCGCCGGCATCCTGGCGATGGACAAGGTGCAGATCGAGTCCCTGACCCTCAACGCCTGGATCATCCTCACGTCCTGGGTGCGGTTTTTGTGCACCACCCGGGAAAACTCCACGCACCTGAGCGAAGAAGCGATCAAGCGCGGGGTTTATCAGGTGCTGGTGCTGGAGGCCGGTTTCGTCACCGAGCAGGCACGGGACGCGGTGGACGCGCTTTTTGAGGAGTACTACGTGCCGCTGGGGCAGGCGCTGGAAGAACTGTAGGATGGCCTGAGCCTTAACTCACGGGAGCCTGTTATGCCGATTGCGCAACTCATCAGCCCGCAAGACCTGGACGGCAAGAAAGACCAGCCGAACCTGGTGCTTCTCGATTGCCGCTTTGCCCTGGATGACCTCGACTACGGCCAGCGCAGCTATGCCCAAGGGCATATCGCCGGGGCTTCGTTCGCGGACCTGGAGCGCGACCTCAGTGGCCGGGTGAGCAAAGGCGTGACCGGGCGCCACCCGTTGCCCGAGCCGCAGGCCCTGGTGGAGCGCCTGCAAGCCTGGGGCGTGAATGACGACAGCGACATCGTGCTGTACGACGACGGCCCCGGAGCTTTCGCCGCCCGCGCCTGGTGGCTGTTGGCCTGGCTGGGCAAGCGCGACGGGGTGTTTATCCTCGATGGCGGCCTCAAGGCCTGGCACGCGGCCGGCCTGCCCTTGAGCCTCGACGCGCCGCGCCAGGGTGTTGGCAACTTTGCCGGCACACCGGACAACAGCCTGCTGCTCAGCGCCGAGCAACTGCAACAACGCCTCGGCGACCCGGCCTTGACCTTGCTCGATGCCCGCGCCGAGGCGCGTTTTCGCGGTGAAGTGGAGCCCATCGACCCGGTGGCCGGGCACATTCCCGGCGCCCACTGCGCAGTGTTCACCGACAACCTGGGCAGCGATGGCCGCTTCCTCAGTGCGCAGGCCCTCCAGCAGCGCTTCGCCGCCCACCTGGGCGAGCGGCCAGTGAGCGAACTGGTGGCCTATTGCGGTTCCGGCGTGACGGCGTGCCACAACCTCTTCGCCCTGTGCCTGGCGGGCTATCCGCTGGCGCAGTTGTATGCCGGCTCGTGGAGTGAGTGGATCACCGACCCTGCACGGGAAGTCGCCAAGGGCGCTTGACGGCCGTACACCACCGGCCCCTGTGGGAGCCGGCCGGGCCTTCCTCGTTTATTGCCCCGCCCCCTGCGCCAGCCATTGCGGTATGCGCCGTTCCAGGTAGTAGCCGGGGCGGCGCAGGGTGCCGTCAACGAACCCCACATGGCCGCCGTGCGTGTGTAGCTCCCATTGCGTGCCGGGTGCCAGTTCGCTGGCGTCGGGCAGGCTGTGGGGGAACACGAACGGGTCGTCGGCGGCTTGGATCATCAGGGTCGGCGTGGTGATGGTAGCGAGGAAGTAGCGGCTGGAGGCGCGCCGATAGTAGTCGTCGGCATCGCGGTAGCCGTGCAGCGGCGCGGTGACGCGGCCATCGAAGTCCCAAAAGGTACGCAGGTTGCTCAGCGAGCCGAGCCCTTGCAGGGTGGCCAGGCCTTCGTGGCGGCCGTCGTGCTGGAACTGGCGCTGCTTGTTTTTGATGTAGGCGAGCATTTCGCGCATGAAATGGGCCTGGTAGACCCGCGAAAAGCCCTGGCCGATGCGGTCGGCGCATTGGTCGAGGCGAAACGGCACCGACACCGCCACCGCGCTCTGCAAGCCGCTGTCCTCGCCGGTTTCCCCCAAGTGTTTGAGCAGCACATTGCCGCCCAGGGAGTAACCGACTCCGTGCAGCGGCGCGCTGGGGCGCCTGGCCCGTAAGTGGCGGATCACCGCGGCGAGGTCTTCGCTGGCGCCGGAATGGTAGCTGCGCGCTAGCAGGTTGGGCTCCCCCGAACACCCACGCCAGTTCAGCGCCACGCTGGCCCAGCCCTGGGCGGCAAGGGCCTGTTGCAGGCCGGCGACATAAGGCGAGTTCGACGACCCGGTGAGGCCGTGCAGCACCAGCACCAGTGGGGTTTCCAGTTCGTGGGCGCCGTGCCAGTCGAGGTCGAGGAAGTCGCCATCCTCAAGCCAAAGGCGTTCGCGCTGGCGTTCTAAATGGACGGTTTTGCGCCACAGCGGCCCCCACAGGGTTTGCAGGTGCGGGTTGCGCAGGCCCGGGGCGGGCGTGAAGTGGTTCGGCGGTGTCGGCACGGAGGGTCTCGCAGCAGCGGTGCGCAGTGTGGCTGCGCACCTTGTTACACGGTCGGTCAGCCGACCGCCTGCGCCATACGTTGCCACAAGGCGTAGTAGACGCGCCCGGACTTCTGTTCGCGATGCAGGCGCCAGTTGCCCGGCAGGCCCAGGCTCGACGGTGGCGCTTCGCTTTCGGTGTAGACCCAGGCTTCGTCCGCCAGCCACTGGCGCTCTTCGAGCAGGGCGCAGGTGGCGGGCAGCAGGTTCTGGTTGAACGGCGGGTCGAGGAACACCAGGTCGAAGGCGATGGCGGGCTGGGTTTCCAGGTAGCGCAGAGCGTCGGCGGTCTGCACCTGGCCGACGCTGCAACGCAGGGTGCCCAGGTGCTCGCGCAGGCTGGAGACGGCGATGTTGCTGCTATCGAGCGCCTGGCCCATGGCCGCGCCACGGGACAGGGCTTCGAGGAACAGCGCGCCGCTGCCGGCGAACGGGTCCAACACCTTGGCCCCGGCCACGTAAGGGGCGAGCCAGTTGAACAGCGTTTCGCGCACGCGGTCCGGCGTTGGGCGCAGGCCCGGGGCGTCGGGAAAGCTCAAGCGACGGCTGCGCCATTCGCCGCCGATGATGCGCAGTTGGTTCACGCCGTTATGGACGTTGTGGACGGGTTTCTTGGTGGGACGGGCCATTAATGCTCCGGAACCCCGAGCGGCTGCTCGGCAGGTTTATCAGTAGGGGCCGGTAACGGCTTCTGTGCAACGGTCGGGCCGGCGGTGACGATCACCATTTTGTCGGCGCTCAGGTGTTTGTTGAGCGCCGTTTTGACCTGCTCGACGGTCAGGGCCTGGGATTGTTGCATGAAGTCTTCCAGATAGCTCAACGGCAAGTTGTAGAACCCCATGGCGCCCAACTGGCTGACGATGTCGGCGTTGCTGGCGGTGGACAGCGGGAAGCTGCCCGCCAGCTCACGCTTGGCGTCGTCGAGTTCTTTCTGGGTGGGGCCGGTTTTCAGGTAGTCGGCCAGTACGTCCTGCACCAGTTTGAGGGTGCCTTCGCTCATTTCGGCGCGGGTCTGCAGGTTGATGTTGAACGGGCCGCGGGCCTGCATCGGGCTGAAACCGGAGTAGACGCCGTAGGTCAGGCCGCGTTTTTCCCGCACTTCGGTCATCAGGCGCGTGCCGAACCCGCCGCCGCCCAGGATCTGGTTGCCCAGGGACAGGGCCGCGTAATCCGGGTCGGCGCGGTCGATGCCCAGTTGGGCGAGCAGCAGGTGAGTCTGTTTGGACGGGTATTCGATATGGCCAATGCTGGCCTTGGGCTGCACCGGTTCCGGGATTTTCGCCAGGGCCGGACCTTTAGGCAGGGCAGCGGACACCTGGGCGGCGATGGCTTCGGCGTCGCTGCGGGACAAGTCGCCCACCAGGGCAATCACCACGTTGCCGGCCGCGTAGGCTTTTTCGTGGAACGCTTGCAACTGCACCAGGCTGATGGGCGGGATGCTTTGCTCCGTGCCTTCGCTGGGGTGGGCGTAAGGGTGGTCGCCGTAGAGGCGGCTCATCAGTTCCAGGCTCGCCAGTTTGCCGGGGTTCTGCTTCTGGTACTCGAAGCCGGCCAGCACCTGGTTCTTGATGCGTGCCAGGGCATCGGCGGGGAAGGTCGGCTTGCCGACGACTTCGGCGAACAGCGCCAGGGCCGGTTCGCGTTTGTCGCTGGCACTCAGGCTGCGCAGGGAGGCGACGGCCATGTCCTTATAGGAACCGTTGCCGAAATCCGCGCCCAGGCCCTCGAAGCCTTCGGCAATCGCACCGACGTCCTTGCCCGCCACACCTTCGTTGAGCATGGCGTTGGTCAGCATGGCCACGCCGGGTGTCGCGCCGTCCTGGCTGCTGCCGGCGGCGAAGATCAAGCGCAGGTCGAACATCGGCAACTCACGGGCCTCGACGAACAGCACCCGGGCGCCTTCGGCGGTGTTCCAGGCTTGCACGTTCAAGCTGCGCCGGCTTGGCGCCTTGCCATCCAGTTCGGCCAGCGATTGCAGGGTCTTGGTGGTTTGGGCCTTGTCCAGCGCGGGGCTGGCGACGGTGTCGCCCGCGCGGTTGAGGTAATAGAAGCCGGCCGCGCCGAGCAGCACCACGGCCACCAGTACGATCAGAGCCTTGGCAGGGGATTTACGCTCACTCATGGGTAGTCTCCTCGGGCAGTACATGCGCAACGCTGAGACGTTCGCGAGTGAAGTAGGTGCGGGCGGCTTTCTGGATGTCGTCCGGGGTCACGCTTTGCAGCTCGGCCAATTCGGTGTCCATCAGCCTCCACGACAGGCCGACGGTTTCCAGTTGGCCGATGGCGGTGGCTTGGCTGGTGATCGAGTCGCGCTCGTAGACCAGCCCGGCGATAACCTGGGCGCGCACACGCTCCAGTTCTTCGGCGGTGGGCGGGGTGGTTTTCAGTTGTTCAAGCAGGCGCCACAGGCCCGCGTCGGCCTGGGCCAGGGTTTTTTGCTTCTGGGTATTGGGCGTGGCGGTGAGCATGAACAGGCTGTCGCCGCGGGTGTAGGCGTCGTAGTTCGATGAGCCACCGGACACCACTTCTTCGCCGCGTTCGAGCTGGCTCGGGATACGTGCGCTGTAACCGCCGTCGAGCAGCGCCGAGATCAGGCGCAGGGCGTGAACCGAGCGCTTGTCGTCGGTGGTGGCCAGGCTGGGTACGTTGAAACCCAGCATCAGGCTCGGCAGTTGGGTCTGCACATGCAGGGTGATCTGGCGCTCGCCGGGTTCGGCCAGTTCCAAAGGGATTTTCGCCGACGGCAGGTCACGCTTGCGGATCGGGCCGAAATAGCGCTGGGCCAGGGTCTTGACCTCGTCCGGGGTGACATCGCCGACCACCACCAGGGTGGCGTTGTTGGGCGTGTACCAGGTTTCGTACCAGTGACGCAGCTCCTGCACGCTCATGCGGTCCAGGTCGGCCATCCAGCCAATGGTGGGCGTGTGGTAGCCGCTGGCCGGGTAAGCCAGGGCCTTGAAGCGCTCGTAGGCCTTGGACATCGGCTTGTCATCGGTGCGCAGGCGGCGCTCTTCCTTGATGACTTCGATCTCCTTGCTGAACTCCTCCGGTGGCAGGCGCAGGCTGGCCATGCGGTCGGCTTCAAGCTCGAAGGCCACGGGCAGGCGATCGCGCGCCAGTACCTGGTAGTACGCGGTGTAATCGTCGCTGGTAAAGGCGTTTTCCTCGGCGCCGAGGTCGCGCAGGATCAACGAGGCTTCGCCGGGGCCGACCTTGTTGCTGCCCTTGAACATCATGTGTTCCAGGGCATGGGACAGGCCGGTCTGGCCCGGGGTTTCGTAGCTGGAGCCAACCTTGTACCAGACCTGGGACACCACCACCGGCGCGCGATGGTCTTCGCGCACGACCACTTTGAGGCCGTTATCGAGGGTGAATTCGTGGGTCGGTTGCGGGTCGGCAGCCAGGGCTGCAAAGGGCAGGCAAACTGTGCTGAGCAGCAGGCCTGCGGCGCGGCGGGCTAGAGCATTCATTCGTTTTTTAACCTGTTGGGCTGCCCGCGTGATGGTCGGGGCAGCGGACGAGGAGGTTGGGCATGCCATCATTCTTGAGCGGTACTGGTAATGACGCATGACACGCCCTAGGATACTGATCCGTTTTACTGGCGGCCACGCCTATCAGGCCTCTGATGAATCAGAGTGTGCTTGAGAAGGTTGCATGGGTTAGCGGCAAAAAGCCTGGTTTTATCAGCTAAACTGCGTTTTTTCGCCGATTTTGCCGTTCCAGTTCAGTGTAGAAGCGCTCTTCGGATGCCTTGGGCGTTTTGACAACATCTTGCGCGTGAACAAGCTCGGTTAATCGTAGTCTGTTTCGCATCCAATAGTTATTTGCCGGGGCGCCACCAATGGCGCGTCGCCACCTTGAGATAGCCGTCCTCCATGTTTGGTTCCAACGACGACAAAAAGACCCCAGCCGCGGCTGGCGAGAAGAAAGGCCTGTTCGGATGGCTGCGCAAAAAGCCGCAGGAAGCCGTCAGCGAGCAACCGCAACCCGCTCCTGAACCGATTGCCGAGCCTACGCCAGCCGTCGAGGCCCCGGCGCCGGTGGTGTTGCCGCTGGCCGAACCGGTGCTGCAACCGGTAGCCGAGCCCGTGCCACTGGCTGAGGCCGCCCCCGTTGCCGAACACAAGCCCTGGTTGACCCTGCCAGTGGCTGAAGAGCCGGTGGCGCTGGTCCCGGACGACTGCGCCCCGCACATCACGCCGCCGATTCCCGCCCCGACCGCCACCCAGCAAGCGGTGGAGCAACTGCCGGTGGCCGAGCACGTGCCTGCGCCAGAGCCCGTCGTCGAGATCCCGCACGAGCCGGAGCCGGTCATCGCTGCGTTGGCCGTTGCGCCCGCGCCAACCCCGATGGAACCTATCGTTGAATCGCTGCCCGTTGTCAGCGAGCCTGCACCGGTTGCGGTGCAAGAGAACAAGGTCGGCTTCTTTGCCCGCCTCAAGCAAGGCCTGTCGAAAACCAGCGCCAGCATCGGCGAAGGCATGGCGAGCCTGTTCCTAGGCAAGAAGCTGATCGACGACGAACTGCTCGACGACATCGAAACCCGCCTGCTGACCGCAGACGTGGGTGTCGAAGCCACTTCGGTGATTATCCAGAGCCTGACCCAGAAGGTCGCCCGCAAGCAGTTGGCCGATGCCGACGCGCTGTACAAGTCGCTGCAAGGCGAGTTGGCGAACATGCTCAAACCGGTCGAGCAACCGCTGGTCATCAGCGCGCAGACCAAGCCCTTCGTGATTCTGGTGGTGGGCGTCAACGGCGCCGGCAAAACCACCACCATCGGCAAGTTGGCGAAGAAACTGCAACTTGAAGGCAAGAAAGTCATGCTGGCCGCCGGCGATACCTTCCGCGCTGCGGCCGTGGAGCAATTGCAGGTGTGGGGGGAGCGCAACAAGATCCCGGTGATCGCCCAGCACACGGGCGCCGATTCGGCCTCGGTGATCTTCGACGCCGTGCAGGCCGCCAAGGCCCGCGGCATCGACGTGCTGATCGCCGACACCGCCGGGCGCCTGCACACCAAAGACAACCTGATGGAAGAGCTGAAGAAAGTGCGCCGGGTGATGGGCAAGCTGGACGCCGACGCGCCCCACGAAGTGCTGCTGGTGCTGGACGCCGGCACTGGCCAGAACGCCATCAGCCAGGCCAAGCAATTCCACCAGACCGTGCAACTGACCGGCCTGGCCCTGACTAAGCTCGACGGCACCGCCAAGGGCGGGGTGATTTTCGCCCTGGCCAAGCAGTTCGGCCTGCCGATCCGCTACATAGGCGTGGGCGAAGGCATCGACGATTTGCGCACCTTTGAAGCCGAACCCTTTGTCCAGGCACTGTTTGCCGAGCGGGAGCGCTCATGATTCGATTCGAACAGGTCGGTAAACGCTATCCGAACGGCCACGTCGGCTTGCATGAGCTGAGCTTTCGAGTACGTCGGGGCGAATTCTTGTTTGTCACCGGCCATTCCGGCGCGGGCAAAAGCACGCTGCTGCGCCTGCTGCTGGCGATGGAGCGCCCCACCACGGGCAAGCTGCTGCTGGCCGGCCAGGACCTGGCGACCATCAGCAATGCGCAAATTCCTTACCTGCGTCGGCAGATAGGTGTGGTGTTCCAAAACCATCAACTGCTGTTCGACCGCACGGTGTTCAACAACATTGCCCTGCCGTTGCAGATCCTGGGTCTGTCCAAGGCGGAAATCACCAAGCGCGTGGATTCGGCCCTGGAGCGCGTGGCGCTGTCGGACAAGACCGACCTCTACCCCGGCGACCTGTCCACCGGCCAGCAACAGCGCGTCGGCATCGCCCGCGCCATCGTCCACCGCCCGGCCCTGCTGCTGGCGGACGAACCCACCGGTAACCTCGACCCGCGCCTGGCGGCGGAGATCATGGGGGTGTTCGAGGACATCAACCGTTTGGGCACCAGCGTGCTGATCGCCAGCCACGACCTGGCCCTGATCGCCCGCATGCGCCACCGCATGCTCACCTTGCAACGCGGCCGACTGATCGGCGACGGGGAGGCCGGGGTATGAGTGCCACACGCAGTCCCAAGGTTTCCGAGCGGGTGGCGCCCAAGGCGGCGGATCCGAAACCTGCCAAGAAAAAACGCGACGATGACGACGGCCCGGACTTTCGCACCCTGCTGCACGCCTGGATCGAAAGCCACCGCGCCAGCCTGCTCGACAGCCTGCGGCGCCTGGGTAAGCAGCCCATCGGCAGTTTCTTCACCTGCATGGTGATGGCCGTGGCTTTGAGCCTGCCCATGGGCCTGTCGCTGCTGCTGGGCAACGTCGAGCGCCTCGGCGGTTCGTGGCAGCGGGCGGCGCAGATTTCCCTCTACCTGCAACTGGACGCCAGCGCCGCCGAGGGCGAGCAATTGGGCGAGCAGATCGCGGCCATGCCGGGCGTCGCGGATGCCCAATACATCAGCCGCGAACAGGCGCTGGAGGAATTCCAGCAGCAGTCCGGGATCGGCGAAGCGCTCAAGGAATTGCCGCAGAACCCCCTGCCGGGTGTGGTGCTGGTGACGCCCAAGGAAGTCGACAAGGCAGCCCTGGAAACCCTGCGTCAGCGCCTGGCCGAGATGCCCAAGGTGCAACAGGCGCAACTTGATCTAGTCTGGGTGGAACGCCTTGCGGCAATCCTCAAGCTGGGTGACCGGTTTGTCTTCGGTCTGACCGTGCTTTTGGTGTCTGCATTACTTTTGGTGATAGGCAATACCATTCGTCTTCATATTGAAAACCGCCGCACCGAGATAGAAGTGATTAAACTCGTCGGCGGCACCGACAGCTATGTGCGTAGGCCCTTTCTATATATGGGCGCGCTTTATGGCTTGGGTGCAGGGATTCTTTCGTGGGGGTTGCTGGCGTTCGGCCTGGATTGGCTGAACGACGCAGTGGTGGGGTTAGCCGGGTTGTATGGCAGTGATTTTGCCCTGGCTGGCGTGCCTCCTGCTGACGGCCTGTCACTCTTGCTTGGCGCGGTGCTGTTAGGGTATATCGGTGCATGGATCGCCGTCGCAAGGCACCTCAGGGAGCTTGCGCCGAAGTAGTGTCTTTTTGCTTGTATTGACCTTTCAGCTTTCTAGGGAACTTGTCCTACGGTTCCCGGTCAATTTTCGCAGTGCTGAACTGCACGAGTTATGTGAGTCGGAGGTTTTTTCGTATGACCACTTCTTTGCAACCTGCCTATGCCCTAGTCCCAGGCGCAAACCTGGAAGCCTATGTGCACACGGTCAACAGCATTCCATTGCTGACGCCCGAGCAGGAGCGTGAACTGGCCGAGAGTCTCTATTATGAGCAGGATCTTGGGGCGGCTCGGCAGATGGTGCTCGCCCACCTGCGTTTTGTCGTACATATCGCCCGCAGCTATTCCGGCTACGGGTTGGCCCAGGCCGACCTGATCCAGGAAGGTAACGTGGGCCTGATGAAAGCGGTCAAGCGTTTCAACCCGGAAATGGGCGTGCGCCTGGTGTCCTTTGCGGTGCACTGGATCAAGGCGGAAATCCACGAATTCATCCTGCGCAACTGGCGCATCGTGAAAGTCGCGACCACCAAGGCCCAGCGCAAGCTGTTCTTCAACCTGCGCAGCCAGAAAAAACGCCTGGCGTGGCTGAACAACGAAGAAGTGCACCGCGTGGCCGAAAGCCTGGGCGTTGAGCCCCGTGAAGTGCGCGAGATGGAAAGCCGCCTGACTGGCCATGACATGGC
This sequence comes from Pseudomonas sp. MF08875, assembly GCF_059862525.1. Taxonomy (NCBI): domain Bacteria; kingdom Pseudomonadati; phylum Pseudomonadota; class Gammaproteobacteria; order Pseudomonadales; family Pseudomonadaceae; genus Pseudomonas; species Pseudomonas sp. MF08875. The sequence continues at coordinate 69,727 of NZ_JCBCUW010000007.1, read as the reverse complement.
CTTCGATCCGGCCGCCGAGGCGGACGACGACAGTGCCTTCCAGTCGCCGGCCAATTACCTCGAAGACCACCGCTACGACCCGGCGCGGCAACTGGAAGATGCTGACTGGAGCGATAACTCCACCAGCAACCTGCACGAAGCCCTGCAAGTGCTGGACGACCGCAGCCGCGACATTCTCTACCAACGCTGGTTGGCAGAAGAAAAAGCCACGCTGCATGACCTGGCGCAGAAGTACAACGTATCGGCTGAGCGTATCCGCCAGTTGGAAAAAAGCGCGATGAACAAGCTGAAGCTGTCTATCGCCGCTTGATCTCAAACTGCTAGTGGATGTAGGTGTGGATGTGGGAGCGGGCAAGTCCGCTCCCACACTTTTTCTGCTGTGTCAGTCTGCCCACGGCAAGCGCCGCGAATCATTGATCCCCAACAGATAACTCTCTCCCCCCAACTGGTTCATCTGCTGCCGAATCCAGCTGGCACGCCGTGCCACGTAAGGGCTTGGGCGGCTGGCGCTCCAGGCGCGGGGATTGGGCAGCACCGCGGCCAGCAGGCTGGCCTGTTGCCGCGACAGTGAGCGGGCGCTCACGCCAAAGTGATGGCGCGCAGCCGCCCCGGCGCCAAACACGCCGTCGTCCCACTCCACGCTGTTGAGGTACACCTCGAGGATGCGTTGCTTGGGCCAGAGGATTTCGATCAGCCCCGTGAACCAGGCCTCCAGGCCCTTGCGCAGCCAACTGCGGCCCGACCACAGAAACAGGTTCTTCGCCACTTGCTGGCTCAAGGTGCTGGCGCCGCGCAGCGAACCACCGCGCTCGTTATGGGCCAGGGCGGCCTTGATCGCGCCGACGTCAAAACCCCAGTGTTCGGGGAATTTCTGGTCTTCGCCGGCAATCACCGCAACTTTCAGGTCGTTGGCGATTTCATCCCACGCTTGCCAGTCGCGCTGCAGGTCGATGGGCTTGCCATTGAACCAGGACTGCACCTTGCGCTCGACCATCAATGCCGTTCCCGGCGGCGGTACGACGCGGAACACAAGCACCAGCAGCACGCTGCCAGCCGCGAACCAGAGCAGGCCTTGGGTGATACGACGAAAGATTAAACGCAACATAGAGATGGCTTGGCCGGAGCGGTCGAGCGGGCCATTATACAGACCCTGTCCTACGAGTCTGACTGGAGTTCCTCATGCTGCGTGGCTTTGTGATGCTGGCTGCCTTCTTCGGCTTTACTGGCGTTGCCCTTGGCGCGTTCGCCGCCCATGGCTTGAAAAACCGCCTCAGCGCTGAATACCTGGCGATTTTCCACACCGGCGTCAGCTATCAGTTGGTCCACACCCTGGCCCTGGTGGGCGTGGCGCTGCTAGCTGCGCACCTGCCCGGACGCTTGGTGACTTGGGCCGGCGCGTCATTCACCCTCGGCATCCTGCTGTTTTCCGGGAGCCTGTACCTGTTGACCCTGACCGGCATCAGCAAACTGGGGATCATCACCCCGTTGGGTGGCGTCGCGTTCCTGGTGGGCTGGCTCTGCCTGGGCCTGGCCGCGTGGCGCCTGCAACCGACGCCCTGAAACCACCGCTGACCAGAGGGCTTGGGTCGGCCTGACGGATCGGGCTAGAATGCTGGCCCTTAAAAACGATGGCGGCCTTTGGCATGCGTATTCAGCTGAACGGTGATTCCTTAGAACTGCCCGACGGTGCAACCGTTGCGGCCCTGCTCGCGCACCTGGAGTTGACCGGGCGTCGCGTCGCAGTCGAGCTCAACCTGGATATCGTCCCCCGCAGCCAGCACGCCGACACCACGCTGAACGACGGCGATAGCGTCGAAGTGGTGCACGCCATCGGTGGCGGCTAGAAGCTAGCGCGTTCGCTACGTTTTCCCTGAATTTGCCGACAAGATTTCTGCAGAACCTCTCCCCAACCGAGGATTCCCGATGAGCAATGTTCGCAGCGACAAGCCTTTCGTCCTGGCCGGTCGTACCTACCAGTCGCGCTTGCTGGTAGGCACCGGCAAGTACCGCGACATGGAAGAAACCCGCCTGGCCATCGAAGCCTCGGGGGCCGAGATCGTCACCGTTGCCGTGCGCCGCACCAACATCGGCCAGAACCCGGGCGAACCGAACCTGCTGGATATCCTGCCGCCAGACCGCTACACCATCCTGCCGAACACCGCCGGTTGCTACGACGCCATCGAGGCCGTGCGCACCTGCCGCCTGGCCCGTGAGCTTCTGGACGGCCATAACTTGGTGAAGCTGGAAGTGCTGGCCGACCAGAAAACCCTGTTCCCCAACGTGATCGAAACCCTCAAAGCCGCCGAAGTGCTGGTCAAGGAAGGTTTCGACGTGATGGTCTACACCAGCGACGACCCGATCATCGCCCGCCAACTGGCCGAAATCGGTTGCATCGCAGTCATGCCGCTGGCGGGCTTGATCGGCACCGGGCTGGGCATCTGCAACCCCTACAACCTGCAGATCATCCTTGAAGAAGCGAAGATCCCGGTGTTGGTGGATGCCGGTGTCGGCACCGCGTCCGACGCCACCATCGCCATGGAACTGGGCTGCGAGGCGGTGCTGATGAACTCGGCCATCGCCAATGCGCAGCAGCCGATCATGATGGCCGAAGCCATGAAGCACGCAATCGTTGCCGGTCGTCTGGCGTACCTCGCCGGGCGCATGCCGAAAAAACTCTATGCCAGCGCCTCTTCGCCGCTGGATGGTCTGATTAAGTAAGAGCCATTGATGACTGAATCAAACGAAACGCCGAACACCGTGCAAGAAGGCGACGAGTCCAAGCACCGCCGTATCAAGAGTTTCGTGATGCGCGCCGGGCGCATGACCGAAGGCCAGCAAAAAGGCCTGGAGCAAGGCACGCCGTTGTTCGTCCTGCCGCTGGCGGATGCGCCGGTGGATTTTGACCAAGTGTTTGGCCGTTCGGCCCCGCGCTCCCTGGAAATCGGCTTTGGCATGGGCCACTCCCTGCTGGAAATGGCCGCGGCGTCGCCCGAGCAGGATTTCATCGGTGTGGAAGTGCACCGCCCAGGTGTCGGCGCGTTGCTCAACGGCGTGCTGACCCAGGGCCTGACTAACCTGCGGGTGTACGACTGCGATGCGATTGAAGTGCTCAACCGCTGTATCGCCGACAACAGCCTGGATCGCCTGATGCTGTTTTTCCCCGACCCGTGGCACAAGAGCCGCCACCACAAGCGCCGTATTGTCCAAGCGTCTTTCGCAGAGTTGGTGCGCAGCAAGTTGAAAGTCGGCGGCATCTTGCACATGGCCACTGACTGGGAACCCTACGCCGAGTACATGCTGGAAGTGATGAACGTCGCGCCGGGCTACCGCAATCTCGCCGAAGACGGCCGCTGCGTGCCGCGCCCGAGCGAGCGCCCGATCACCAAGTTCGAGCGCCGTGGCGAGCGACTGGGGCATGGGGTGTGGGATTTGAAGTTCGAGAAGCAGTCTTAAAGCAGGCAAAACCTAGTGTGGGAGCGGGCTCGCCCGCGATAGCGGTTTCGGCCTCATCGCGAGCAGGCTCGCTCCTACAGTTGTGGTTAACGGCGATCCGCCACTACCCCAATCAGCACCAGCACCACCAACAACACCGGCGCCAGGCTGTAGTTGTTGAATTGGCTCAGGCCGCGCACGATCCACGGTGTGGCGTAGATCAACGCCGCGCCGCTGCCGATCATGCACAGCAGGGCCATCAGCGGTACGCGCAAGGCGCCGGCGATGTTGCCCAGGCGTTGCTCGACCCAGCCCTTGATATCGGCGCCAAACAACACCAGCAGGCAGCCCACCAGCGCCAGGGAGATGTCCGACAGGTTGCTGCGGCTCCAGCGCGAGACGGTGGCGAGCAGGTCGAGTACCAGGTCCATTCGATTTCCTTAAAGAGCCAGTCAGCTCAAAAACTTCTGTAGCAGGTCATTGAGAAAGAGTTGGCCGCGCTCGGTGGCCGCCAGCCGTGACGGTTCGACCTGCAATAAGCCACTTTGTTCGGCCTCGCGGCGGCCCTGGGCCAGGCTTTGCAGCGTCAGCCCGGTGCGTTGCGGGTACAGCTCGGCGGCCACGCCCTCGGTCAGGCGCAAGGCGTTCATCAAGAACTCGAATGGCAGTTCGTCGTCGCCCAGGTATTTTTCGCCGGCCTGGAAGTTTTTGGCTGGGTTGAGGTAGTCCTTGGGCAGGCGGGTTTTCCAGGTGCGCACGATGCGCCCGTCCGGGTGGCTGAGCTTGCCGTGGGCGCCGGCACCGATGCCGATAAAGTCGCCGAAACTCCAGTAATTGAGGTTATGCCGCGCCGCTTTGCCGGGCTGGGCGTAGGCCGAGACCTCGTACTGCGCGTAGCCGTGCTCGGCCAGCAGAGCCTGGCCGGCCTCCTGGATGTCCCACAGGGTGTCGTCCTCCGGCAACACCGGCGGCTGGTTCCAGAACACCGTGTTCGGCTCCAGCGTCAGTTGGTACCAGGACAGGTGCGTAGGCTTGAGGGAGATGGCTTGGCGCAGGTCGTCGAGGGCGTCGTCCAGGGACTGATCGGGCAAGCCGTGCATCAGGTCCAGGTTGAAGTTGTCGAACCCGGCCAGGCGCGCCATGCCGGCGGCGCGGATCGCTTCGTCGCCGTTGTGGATGCGCCCCAGCGCACTGAGCTTGGCCTGCTGGAAACTCTGGATGCCGATGGACAGGCGATTGATGCCCAAGGCCCGGTAGGCGCTGAATTTCTCTTGCTCGAAGGTGCCAGGGTTGGCTTCCAGGGTGATTTCGATGCCCGGGGCGAACGGAATACGTTGCTCCACGCCCTTGAGCAGGCGGCCCAGGGCGGCGGCGCTGAACAGGCTCGGGGTGCCGCCACCGAAGAAGATCGAACTCAGCTCGCGGCCGTATACCGCGTGCAGGTCCTGGTCGAGGTCGGCCAGCAGGGCATCGACGTACTCTTCTTCCGGCAGCACGGGGCTGGCGGTGTGGGAGTTGAAGTCGCAGTACGGGCATTTGCGCACGCACCAGGGAATGTGGATGTACAGCGCCAGCGGCGGCAACAGCGGTAATGCCGCGCGGGTGCTGGGCGTGCCGCCGACGATCAGCGGCAACGCGGGCGAGTCGTGGGTCATTTCAAGCCCAGACGTTGGCGCAGCAAATCCATTGCGCGGGCGCGGTGGCTGATCTGGTTCTTATCGGCGGGGCTCAGCTGCGCGCTGGAGCAGTCGCGCTCCGGCACCCAGAACAGCGGGTCGTAGCCAAAACCATGTTCGCCGCTGGCGGCGGTGAGAATGCGCCCGTGCCACAAGCCTTCGCAGAGGATCGGCAGCGGGTCGTCGGCGTGGCGCACCAGGGCCAGCACACAGACGAACTGCGCGCCGCGCTCTGCCTCGGGCACGTCCTTGAGGGCGTCGAGCAGCTTGGCGTTGTTCGTCGCATCGCCCTGGCCGTCGGCATAGCGCGCCGAGTAAATGCCCGGCGCGCCGCCTAGGAAGTCCACCGCCAGCCCGGAATCGTCGGCCAGCGCCGGCAAACCGGAAATGCGCGCGGCATTGCGGGCCTTGAGGATGGCGTTCTCGACGAACGACAGGCCGGTTTCTTCCGGCTCGACGCGGCTGAACTCGCCAATGGAGCGCAGTTGTACCGCTTGGCCGAGCATGGCCTGGAGTTCTTTGAGTTTGCCGGCGTTATGGCTGGCCAAAACCAGTTGGGTGAAGTTCATCATTGGCCCGGAAACAGCTCTTGGTTAAAGCTGAAACTGTGGGCTTGGCCGCCGGTTTCAACGCTGATGGTGAAGGTTCTGACTTCCTGCTGCTCCACCGGGTATTGGGCGATGTAGTAGATCGCGCCGGGTTCGGTGATTTTCTTGAACGTCAGCGGCACGCTTTTGCTGGTCAGGTCCTTGAGGGTGCCGGTGACCGTGGCGTCCGTCGCTTTGCCAGCCTTGAGCACGGAGAGGTTGATGAGCCCCTGATGCTTGTCGCGCACCAGGCCGGCGGCCTTGGCGATGTCCGGTTGCAGGGCGGTGGAGTTGAAGGTGTTGTAGTGCACCGTCACGTCACCGAAAACTTCCTTGCGTTCGCCTTTGATGGCGTCGGCGGCCATGGCGCTCAGGCTCAGGCAGGCAGTCAGGGCTAACAGGGCTAGACGTCCCATGATCGTTCTCCTCAAAAAATATTTGTGGGCAGTAGCAAGCGGGCTGGCCCGCGCTGGGCAGCGCAGCGGCCCCTCAGTGCGTTTGAGCAAGCACCGCATCAGGAGCGCTACGCACTCCAGCGCGGGCGAGCCCGCTTGCTACAGCCGTTAATGTTGGGGTCAGACCGCGACCTGGTGATCTTGCAGGCCAGGACTGCTGACGCGGTAAATACCGATTTCACCTAATAGGTTAGGCCATAGCTTACTGGCCCACCCGTGGCGGTGTTGTTGATCGACGGCAAGCCGATCGATGACTTTCGCCGCACGTTCGCGGCACAGTTCTTCAAAGTCTTCAAAGGTGCAGAAGTGGATGTTCGGCGTGTTGTACCAGGTGTACGGCAAGAATTCCGACACAGGCATGCGGCCCTTGCTGGCCAGGTACCAGCGGCAGCGCCAGTGGCCGAAATTGGGGAAGGTGATGATGCACTGGCGGCCCACGCGCAGCATTTCGTCGAGGATTCGGTCCGGGTAGTGCACCGCTTGCAGGGCTTGGGTCATCACCACGATATCGAAGCTGTTGCTGGCGAAGTTGCCCAGCCCCTTGTCCAGGTCCTGCTCGATCACGTTGATGCCCTTGGCCACGCATTCGGCAATGTTGTCCGGGTCGTTTTCCAGGCCATAACCGGTGACTTGCTTGTTGTCCCGCAGCCAGGTCAGCAGTTCGCCATCACCGCAGCCAAGGTCGAGCACGCGGCTGCCGGCGGGGATCCATTCCTGGATGATTTCCAGATCAGCTCTCATGGCGTTCTCACAATTGGATTCTGTTCATGTAATTGCCAAACGCCTGCAAGTAGCGCGGGATCGGGATCAAGAAGGCGTCGTGGCCCTGGGGGGCGTCGATTTCCAGGTAGCAGACGTCTTTTTTCGCCGCCATCAGGGCGTCCACCAGTTCCCGCGAGCGGGCCGGGGAGAAGCGCCAGTCGGTGGTGAACGACATCACGCAGAACTTGGCCTTGGCCCCGGCGAAGGTTTTCGCCAGGTTATCGTCGAAGTTCGCCGCCGGATCGAAGTAGTCCAGCGCTTTGGTCATCAGCAGGTAGGTGTTGGCGTCGAAGCGCCCGGAGAATTCTTCGCCCTGGTAGCGCAGGTAGCTTTCCACTTGGAATTCGACGCTGTGGAAGTCGTAGTTGAGCTTTTCGCTCTTGAGGCCGCGGCCGAATTTCTCGCCCATGGAGTCATCCGACAGGTAGGTGATGTGCCCCACCATCCGCGCCAGCATCAACCCGCGCTTGGGGATCACACCGTGCTCCTGGAACGAGCCGCCGTGGAACTCGGGGTCGGTGAGGATGGCCTGGCGCGCCACTTCGTTGAAGGCGATGTTCTGCGCCGAGAGCTTAGGCGCCGAGGCGATGGCCAGGCAATGGCGGATGCGCTCGGGGTAGCTGATGCTCCACTGCAAGGCCTGCATGCCGCCCAGGCTGCCGCCGATCACCGCGGCCCATTGGTCGATGCCCAGCAGGTCGGCCAGGCGCGCCTGGCTGTGCACCCAGTCTTCGACCGTGAGCACCGGGAAGTCGGCGCCAAACGGCTTGCCGGTGTCCGGGTTGGTGCTGCTTGGGCCGGTGGAGCCGTTGCAGCCGCCCAGGTTGTTGAGGCTGACGACGAAGAAGCGGTGGGTATCGATGGGCTTGCCGGGGCCGATGCAGCTGTCCCACCAACCGGGCTTGCGGTCGTCGGGGCTGTGGTAGCCAGCGGCATGGTGATGGCCCGACAGCGCATGGCAGATCAGCACGGCGTTGCTGGCCGTGGCGTTCAGCTCACCGTAGGTTTCATAGATCAGGTCATAGGCGGGCAGCGAACGGCCGCAGGCCAGGGCGAGGGGTTCACTGAAGTGCGCCACTTGGGGCGTCACCAGACCAACGGAATCGGCGGGAAAGGCAGTTGGCATCGACCCTGCTCTCATTTAAATGAGGCGTAAGTCTAAAGAGCAGGGCCCCTAGCGGCAAGCGGCTGTACCGTGGCGTCCCCCTCGCGAGCAGGCTCGCTCCCACACGTCATTGCATAACCTTGTGGGAGCGAGCCTGCTCGCGATAAGTGAGGCGGCTCATCACCCCGCCGGGCGCTCCAGCCCCGGCAGCGGCGGGAGTTTTTTCGGTGCACTGATGCGCACCCGTTTCTGCCGGTTCAACTCGCCGCTGAGCAGGCTCACCTGGCTTTTGGCGACCCCGAAGGCCTTGGCCAGAAAAGCCATCAGGTAGGCATTGGCCTTGCCCTCGACGGGCGGTGCGGTGAGGCGGATTTTCAGGCGCTCGCCGTGCAGCCCGCAGAAATCATCGCTGCGGGCCGCCGGTTGCAGGTGGCATTCGAGGATCAGATCCTCGCCGTCCCAGCGGAAATAGCTCACCGGGTCAGATCAGCATGCGCAGGATGTCCGGCATCTGGCTCATGGCGGCGAGGTTGTTGATGACCAGCATGTCCAGCAGCTTGAGCACCATGAACGCGAGGATCGGCGAGATATCCAGGCCGCCCAGGCTGGGCAGGATCTTGCGAAACGGCGCCAGCACCGGCTCGCAGATCTGGTTGACCAACTCGGCGCCCGGGTTATGGCTGCCCGGTGCGACCCAGGACAGGATCACGCTGATAATCAGGGCGAAGAAGAAAATCTTCAGGAACAGCGCCGTCACGCCGATGATCGCCCAGATCAGCAGTTGCAGCGGGGCGCCCGTGGTGCCGTAGGCCAGCAGCATGGTCACGGCCATCAGCAGCACCTGGAGGATAAGGGCCAGCACCAGGGACGACATGTCCAGGCCGAACACGCTGGGAATGACCCGGCGCAGCGGCTTGAGCAGCGGCTGGGTGGCCTTGACCGCGAACTGGCACAGTGGGTTGTAGAAGTTGGCGCGTACCAGTTGCAGCACGAAACGCAACAGCACGATCAGCAGGTACAGGCTGCCGAGGGTTTGCAGCACGTAGATGGCTGCGGTTTCCAATCCAATCATGAATGGCTCCTTATTGGCCCAGTTGTTCGGCCATTTCGGCCGAGCGATGTGCGGCGGCGCCCAGGGCGGTTTCGACCAGCGCCTCGAAGCCGCCGGCCTGGAATGATTTGATGGCCGCTTCGGTGGTGCCGGCCGGGGAGGTGACGCGGCGGCGCAGCTCAGCGGCGTCCACGTCGCTGGCCACCGCCATGTGGGCGGCGCCGAGTGCGGTTTGCAGGGTCAGTTGGGCGGCGATGTCGCGGGGCAGGCCGAGTTTCTCGCCGGCGGCGGTCATGGCTTCGATCAGCAGGAAGAAGTACGCCGGGCCGCTGCCGGAGACGGCGGTGACCGCGTCCAGTTGCTGCTCGTTTTCCAGCCACAGGGCGAGGCCCACGGCCGACAACAGCTCTTGCGCCTGCTGGCGTTGCGCCTCGGTGACGGCGCCAGTGGCGTACAGGCCGCTCACCCCTTGGCGCAGCAGCGACGGGGTGTTGGGCATGCAGCGCACGATGGGTTGCTCGCCGAGCCACTTGGCCATGCTGGCACAGGTGATGCCAGCGGCGATGGACACCACCAGTTGCTGCGCCGTGAGGTGCGGGCGCAGGGCCTCGCAGACGGCTTTCATCATTTGCGGCTTGACCGCCAGCACGACCACGTCGGCGCCGTCGATGGCCTGGGCGTTGTCGGCGAACAGTTCGATGCCGTGCTCGGCGTGAACCCGCGCGCGGGTTTCTGCGCCGGGGTCGCTGGCGCGGATCTGCGCGGCGTCCAGGCCCTTGGCGCGCAGGCCGCCGATCAGGCTGGCGGCCATGTTACCGGCTCCGATAAAGGCAATACGTGTCTTGCTCATGACAGGTCCTTATAGAGAAGTAAGTCAGCCATTTCAGGGCTGGCTGTAGTCGCGGGCACCGAATAGCGCAGTACCGATGCGCACCCAGGTGGCGCCTTGGGCAATGGCTGACTCCAGGTCGTGGCTCATGCCCATGGAAAGCGTGTCCAGCGGCAAACCGAGGCTGGCTTGCAGCTGTTGTACGGCGGCAAACGCGGCATCTTGCTCGGCGCGCTCGTCGGTTGGCTCCGGGATCGCCATCAAGCCGCGCAGCTTCAAACGCGGCAAGGCATTGATGGCCGTGGCCAGGGCCGGCAGGTCGGCCGGGGTGCAGCCGGATTTGCTCGCCTCGCCGCTGACGTTGACCTGGATGCAGATGTTCAGTGGCGGCAGTTCAGCGGGGCGTTGCTCGGACAGGCGTTGGGCGATTTTCAAGCGGTCCACGGAATGCACCCAGGCGAAGTGTTCGGCGATGGCTCGCGTCTTGTTCGATTGAATGGGGCCGATGAAGTGCCAACTCAAGGGCAGGTCGCGCAGTTCGAGTTGCTTGCTCAGGGCTTCTTGCAGGTAGTTTTCGCCGAAATCGCGCAGTCCGGCGGCATAGGCTTGGCGCAGGGCCTGGGCGGGTTTGGTCTTGCTCACGGCCAGCAGTTGCACGCTGTTTTCGTCGCGCCCGGCGGCTTTTGCGGCAGCGTGGATGCGGCTGCGAACCAGGGCAATGCTGTCTGCTATCGTGGACATTCGATGGGCGCCTGTGGTTCTGAGGTTGGCGGCATTCTACTGGAGTTGGGTTTGGATATGGATATCACTGAGCTACTGTCCCTGAGCGTGCGGCTCGGGGCTTCGGATGTGCATCTGTCGGCGGGCCTGGCGCCCATGGTGCGAGTGGACGGCGACATCCAGCGCCTTGACCTGCCGACGCTGGACTCGGCGCGGGTGCCGGCCTTGCTGGACGAGATCATGGACGATGAGCAGCGGGGACAGTTCGACGCGACCCTGGACCTGGATTTTGCTTTCGAGCGCGCCGGCGTGGGGCGGTTTCGCGTCAACCTGTTCCACCAGCAGCGCGGCGTCGGCGCGGTGCTGCGCAGCGTTGCCGCCCAGGTGCCAAGCCTGGCGTCGTTGGGGTTGGGGGAAGTGTTTCGGCGTATTGCCGAGGCACCCCGTGGCCTGGTATTGGTCACCGGGCCCACCGGGTCGGGCAAGTCCACCACCCTGGCGGCGCTGGTCGATCACCTCAACGCGCACCGCCAGCAGCACATCCTCACCATCGAAGACCCCATCGAGTTCATTCATGAGCCCCGCCAGTGCCTGATAAGCCAGCGCCAAGTGCAGCGCGACACCCGCAGTTTCGCGGTGGCGCTGCGGGCGGCCCTGCGCGAAGACCCGGACTTGATCCTGGTGGGCGAGATGCGTGACCTGGAAACCATTCGCCTGGCCCTGACCGCCGCCGAAACCGGGCACTTGGTGTTCGGCACGCTGCACACCACCTCGGCAGCGAAAACCATCGACCGCGTACTGGACGTGTTCCCGGGCACGGAGCGAGGCATGGCGCGCTCGATGCTGTCGGAGTCATTGCAGGCAGTGGTGTCGCAGTGCTTGCTCAAGAAAGTCGGTGGCGGGCGGGTGGCGGCCCATGAGGTGATGCTGGGCACGGCGGCGATCCGCAACCTGATCCGCGAAGACAAGGTGGCGCAGATGTATTCGGCGATTCAGACCGGCGGGGCGCTGGGCATGCAAACGCTGGACATGGCCCTCAAAGACCTACTGGCCAAGGGGTTGATAAGCCGCGAACAGGCGCGGGAGAAGGCACGGGCGCCGGAGGGGTTTTGAGGCTTTAGGGCCTCAAAACCTGTGGGAGCGGGCTCGCCCGCGATGAGGCCGTCAGCGTCAAACTGCTCAGCGCTGCACAATCCGCAGGGTATTGGGCTCTTTGGGCAACACTCGCTTGGCCACCACGTAGTGTTTTTCCCAATATGGTTTTTTCAGGGTGTCGATGGTTACCGACTTGCCGCGCCGTGGCGCGTGGATAAAGCGGTCGTTGCCCATGTAGATGGCGACGTGGTTGACCCGCCGGCTCTTGAGGTTGAAGAAAATCAGGTCGCCGGGTTTGAGATCCTTGCGGTCGACTTTCTGCCCGTGGCCGCTGGCCATGGCGTTGGAGGTGCGCGGCAGATCGATGGCGGCGACGTCGTTGAAGGCGTACTTCACCAGGCCGCTGCAATCAAAACCCTTGCTGGGGCTGCTGCCGCCCCAACGGTAAGGGGTGCCGAGCACATTGACCGCGCGGCTGAGCACGTCGCTGCTTTGCTTGGCGGCCATGACGGGCACACGCTTGTTGCTGCTGACGCGGTTCAGGCGAGGCGCCTGCTTGTTTTTGCTCGAAGGAGCCGAAACATGGGATTTGGGGGTGAAACCATTGACGTTGGGCAGACGTTGCTCACGATTGGTGGCGTGGGCGGCCAGTGGCATTAATAGGCAGATGGTTAGCCATGTCTTGAAAAATGGACGCATTAGGCAGGGCTCTATAAAGGTAGGCGCGCAACTTTATAACAGCTTTTTTGTCTGTTTCGCGGCCACTGGTCGATTCAAATCGGTAGCCAAGTTCGGCCAACATGCGGCAAATTGGCGCAATTGTCAGACAGAAGTCAGGCGCTACAAGGCTTTGCGCGCGGTGTAAGGTGAACCAGCCACACGTCGGGACGACACAAAAAAGTCACACCTATAGCGAAAAAATTTATCTATCGGACCGCAAGAGGAACTCCATGAACACCTATCAGCAACAGGACACCCACAGCAAAATCATCGGCTATCTGCTGTGGATTTTCGGTTTTACCGGCGCCCACCGCTTCTACTACGGCAAGCCGGTGACCGGGACGATCTGGTTTTTCACCCTGGGCTTGCTGGGGATTGGTTGGTTGATCGACCTGTTCCTGATCCCGGCCATGGACCGCGAAGCCGACCTGCGTTTCACCGCCGGGCCGCTGGAGTACAACGTGGCGTGGATTCTGCTGGCGTTTCTGGGGGTGTTTGGCGTGCACCGCATGTACCAGGGCAAGTGGATCACGGGGGTGATCTACCTGTTCACTGGCGGGTTGCTGCTGGTAGGGGTGCTGTATGACTTCTGGACGCTCAACACGCAGATCTCGATCCGCAACGCCCAGAGCCGTGGGGGGCGATAGCCACTCCCCCATGATGGGAGCCTACTTGCGGGCCGCGCCGCGGCCCGCTCCCACACAAGTTGCTCTTACAGGGTTTAGGCCTGGTAGGTGATGTGCCCATCTACCAGGGTGTAGCGCACGTTCGCCGGCAGGCTGTGGCCCATGAACGGGCAGTTTTCGCCTTTGGACAGCCAGCCTTCGCCGGCCACGGTGGAGCGGTTGGGGTCGAACAGCACCAGGTCGGCGGCGGCGCCCACGTGCAGCTTGCCGGCGGGTAGGCGCAGGGCTTGCGCCGGGCCGGCGCTCAGGCGTGCCAGTAGCGTCGGCAGGTCGAGCAAGCCGTCTGCCACCAGGGTCATGGCCAGCGGCAGCAGCAGTTCAACGCTGCTGATGCCCGGTTCGGTGGCGCCGAACGGTGCCAGTTTGGCGTCGCGCTCATGGGGCTGGTGATGGCTGGAAATGGCCGAGATCACGCCGCTTTTCACCGCTTCGCGCAAGCCGTCGCGGTCGGCGCGGGTGCGCAGCGGCGGTTGCACGTGGTAGAGGCTGTTGAAGTCGATCAGCGCCTCGTCAGTCAGGATCAACTGGTACAGCGCCACATCGGCGGTCACTTTCAGGCCGCGGGCCTGGGCCTGGGCGATCAGCGCCGCGCCACGGGCGCTGGTCAACTGGCTGAAGTGCGCGCGCACGCCGCTTTGTTCTACCAGCAAGAGGTCACGGGCCAGGGCCACGGTCTCGGCGGTTTCGGGAATGCCCGGCAAGCCGAGGAAGCTCGCGGTCGGGCCTTCGTGGGCCAGGCCGCCGGCAGCGAGGTCGTGGTCTTGGGAGTGGAAGATCACCGTCAGGTCGAACGTGGCGGCGTATTCCAGGGCACGGCACAGGGTGCGGGTGTTGCGGAAGTTGTCCAGGCCATTGCTGAAGGCCACGCAACCGGCGTCGCGCAGGGCGATGAGCTCGGCCAATTGCTCGCCTTCCAGGCCTTTGCTCAGGGCGCCGATGGGGAACACCTTGCAATTGCCGGCCTCGCGGGCGCGGTCGAGGATCAGTTCGGCCACGGCGGAGGTGTCGAGCACCGGTTTGGTGCGCGGCGGGCAGCACAGGCTGGTGACGCCGCCGGCGGCGGCGGCGCGGGTTTCGCTGGCGATGGTGCCTTTGCGGCTGTAGCCCGGCTCGCGCAGGGCAACGCTCAGGTCCACCAGCCCCGGCGCGGCCACCAGGCCCTGGGCGTCGAGGGTTTGGCTGGGGCTGAAGTCCGCCGGGGCGGCGCCCATGGCGATGATCTTGCCGGCGTGCAGGTGCAGGTCGGTGGTTTGGTCCAGGCCACTGCTGGGGTCGATGACACGTGCGCCGAGGATGCTGAGCTTCACTGGGCGGTCTCCTGCTCGAATTGACGCTGGGCGGTTTGCCCACTCATGGCCATCGACAGCACGGCCATGCGGATGGCGATGCCGTAGGTGACCTGGTTGAGGATCACCGAGTGGGGGCCGTCGGCCACCGCCGATTCGATCTCCACGCCACGGTTGATCGGGCCCGGGTGCATGACGATGGCATCGGGCTTGGCGCCGGCCAGGCGTGCGGTGGTCAGCCCGAACAGGCGATAGAACTCGCCTTCGCTGGGTAGCAGGCCGCCGGTCATGCGCTCGCGTTGCAGGCGCAGCATGATGACCACGTCCACGTCCTTGAGGCCTTCGGCCAGGTCGGTGTAGACCTTCACGCCGTACTGCTCGACGCCGATGGGCAGCAGGGTTTTCGGCGCGATGACGCGGATGTCCGGGCAGCCCAGGGTTTTGAGGGCTAGCATGTTCGAGCGCGCCACCCGCGAGTGCAGGATGTCGCCGACGATGGCCACCGAGAGGTTCTCGAAACCGCCCTTGTGGCGGCGGATGGTGAGCATGTCGAGCATGCCCTGGGTCGGGTGCGCGTGGCGGCCGTCGCCGCCGTTGATGATCGCCACCTGCGGGCACACGTGCTCGGCGATGAAGTGCGCGGCGCCGGAGTCGCCGTGGCGCACCACAAACATGTCGGCGGCCATGGCTTCGAGGTTGCGCAGGGTGTCGAGCAGGGTTTCGCCCTTGCTCGCCGATGAGGTGGAGACGTTCAGGGTGATGACGTCTGCCGACAGCCGTTGGGCCGCCAGCTCGAAGGTGGTGCGGGTGCGGGTGGAGTTCTCAAAGAACACGTTGCACACGGTCTTGCCGCGCAGCAGCGGGACTTTTTTCACCGCCCGGGCGCCGACTTCCAAGAAGGAGTCGGCGGTGTCGAGGATTTCGGTCAACAGCTCGCGGCGTAAACCGTCGAGCGAGAGGAAGTGCTGCAACTGTCCCTGGTGGTTGAGTTGCAGCGGGCGCTGGGTGTCGAGAGGCGTCATCGCGATGGACTCTTAAAGGGCAAGATCTTGGAGTTCGAGTTGCAGCGGCGCCGGGCCGCAGAGCTTGACCCGCTCATGGGCGGCCAGGCTCAGGGTGGCGCCGACCACGTTGGGGCGGATCGGCAACTCGCCGGCGTCCAGGTCCAGCAGGCTGACCAGGGTCACGCTGGCCGGGCGGCCGTAGTCGAAGAGTTCGTTGAGGGCGGCGCGGATGGTGCGCCCGCTCATCAGCACGTCGTCGATCAGCACCAGGTGCTGGCCCTCGATCTCGAAGGGCAACTCGGAGGGCCGCACTTGCGGGTGCAGGCCGTTCTGGCTGAAGTCGTCGCGGTAGAAGGACACGTCCAGGGTGCCCAGGGGCGAATCGCTGCCCAGCTCTTGCAGCAGCGCCTGGGCCACCCACACGCCGCCGGTGCGGATGCCGATGTAGCGCGGTTCGCTGATGGCGCGGCGGGCCAGGTGGGCCTTGAGATCGACGGCCATCTGGCGGATCAGTTCGGCGGGGTTGGGCAGGCTCATGGTGGCTCCTTCAAGGGCGCGGCTCGGCCAATGATGGCAGGGTCCGGGCTGAAACGAAGAGAGGCGCGGCCCTTGGCCGCACCCCGTCAGGATTCGAACAAAGCAGTGTTTTCGTCGAGCCAGCCTTGCAGCAGCAGGGCGGCGGCGATGGCGTCGACCGGGTTATCGCGGTAACTGCCTTTTTGCCCGCCACGGGCCAGGCGTTCGCCCTTGGCCTCGAACGTGGTCAGGCGTTCGTCGTGGGTATAGAAGGGCAGGTTGAAGCGGCCGTTGAGGCGTCGGGCGAATTTCTCCGCGCGCAGGCACATGTCGCTGGGGGTGCCGTCCATGTTCAACGGCAGGCCGACAACAACGGCGTCGGGTTTCCATTCTTTTATCAGGGCCTCGACCTGGTTCCAGTCGGGGATGCCGTTCTGCGCTTTGAGGGTACACAGCGCACGGGCCTGGCCGGTAATTACTTGGCCCACGGCGACGCCGATCTGCTTGGTGCCGTAGTCAAAACCCAGGATCAGCCGCAGCGCCATCAGGCGTGCCCCGCCTGGCTGGTGAGTAGGTTGAGGTTGACCCCCAGTTGTCGGGCGGCGGCTTCCAGGCGCTGCTCGCTGCTGGTGTTGAACAGGATGTCGGCGTCGAACGGGCAGGTCAGCCAGGCGTTGGCGGCCAGCTCGGCCTCCAATTGCCCCGGCTCCCAACCGGCATAGCCCAGGGCGATCAGGCTCTTGGACGGGCCCCTGCCGTCGGCGATGGCGAACAGCACGTCCTGGGAGCTGGACAGTGCCACGCCGCCCAGTTCGATGGTGGCCTGGAAGGTTTGGCCGCTGGGGTGCAGGACGAAACCGCGGTCCTTGCTCACCGGGCCGCCGAGGAAGATCGGCACGTGCTGGCACAGGGCTGGCGGTTCGATCTCGGGGCGCAATTGTTCGAGGATGTCCGCCAGCGTGATGTCTTGCGGGCGGTTGACCACCAGCCCCATGGCCCCATTGGCAGTGTGCTCGACGATGTAGGTCAAGGTATGCGCAAAGTTCGGGTCCACCATGTGGGGCATGGCGATCAGGAAGTGATGCGAGAGGTAGCTGGGGCTGACGTTTTTCATGGGCGCTAGTGTGGCGTCGGTGTGGCGAACTGACAAGCTGGGGATGTGCGGGAAAACTCTGGCGTTGTGCCATGAATCGGCCTGGGCGGCCCCGTCAATTGCTGGACAAGCGATCCCCGCGCGCGAACTTCCAGGTGCGGATGATTTCCAGGCGATCGATATCTGCCAAGTCGCCGCTGAACGGGGCGAAGGGCGCGCTCAGGCGCACGATGCGTTGTGCGGCTTGATCCAGCAGGGGCTGGCCCGAGGACTCCAGCACCAGCACTTCATGCAACGAGCCATCGCGGTTGATGGCCACCATCAGCCGCAGGCTGCCGTAGATCTGCTGGCGCCGGGCTTCGTCCGGGTAGTTGAGGTTGCCGATGCGCTCGATCTTCTTGCGCCATTCGTCTTTGTACCAGGCGCCCTTGTCGCGCATGGTCGAGGCCGCGTTGATGCGGTGGATACGCGGGCGCTTGGCGTACAGCTGGCGTTCGTTAGCCAGCTCGGCCTCCAGGCTGGCGATGTCGCTGGACAGTTGGGCGCTGTCGAAGCTCGGCGGCGCCTTGGGCGCTTCGGCGGTTTTCACTGCTTCGCGGGGGGTGGTGGTTTTTTTCGGCTTGGGAGCGGTGGTGGCGACGGCTGCCTTGGTGGTGGTCTGCTCGACTTCGTTTTTCTTCGAGGGTGGTGGCACCACTTTTTTCACCTCGGTGCTCTGCATCGGCGCCACTTCGGTGGTGGTGGGGATGGCTTTCTTGTCCAGCGTACCGCTGCCCTGCTGGTTGTCCTGGGCGATGAAGTCGGCCTTCTTCGGCGCGGCCTGGCTTTTGAACATCGACAGGGTGATTTCCAGCGTTTGGCTGACTTGTTTGGGCTCGACGAAGGTAAAGCCCACGCCCAGAAGCAGCGCCAGGTGAACCAGCGCGGCGACCAGCAGGGTAAATCCGAGGCGATCGGCCGGGCGCACACCGCGGTGGGTGAGTTCGGGAGGCAGCTCGGAAGGGAGGGTCATGGCAAAAAACCAACATCGCGTGTATCGAGGCTCGGCATGATAGCGCGATGTGGGTTTTTAGCTGCAAGCTTTGGGGCGTGGGCCTTAGGCTTGTGGCTTGGCGCTGGCGGCTTGCAGCTTGCCAGCAATGGCCGCCATCAGCAGTTCGCCGATGTTGGTGCCGAAGGCATTGTCGATTTCGCGGATGCAGGTGGGGCTGGTGACGTTGATTTCGGTCAGGTGCTCGCCGATCACGTCCAGGCCCACGAACAGCAGGCCCTTTTCCCGCAGGGTCGGGCCGACCTGGGCGGCGATCCAGCGATCCTTATCGGTCAGCGGCCGTGCTTCGCCACGCCCGCCGGCCGCCAGGTTGCCGCGGGTTTCGCCGGCTGCCGGGATGCGCGCCAGGCAGTAGGGCACCGGTTCGCCGTCGATCATCAGGATGCGCTTGTCGCCATCCTTGATCGCCGGCAAATAGCCCTGGGCCATGATTTGCTGGGTGCCGTTGGCGGTCAGGGTTTCGAGAATTACCGACAGGTTCGGGTCGCCTACGCGGTGGCGGAAGATCGAGGTGCCGCCCATGCCGTCCAGCGGTTTGAGGATGACGTCGCCATGCAGTGCGGCAAATTCGCGCAGCACATCGGCGCGGCGGCTCACCACCGTGGGCGGCGTGCACTGCGGGAACTGGGTGGCGAACAGTTTTTCATTACAGTCGCGCAGGCTTTGCGGCTTGTTGACCACCAGCACCCCGGCGCGCTCGGCCTGCTCCAGCAGGTAAGTGCTGTAGACGAATTCCATGTCGAAGGGCGGGTCCTTGCGCATCAGGATCACGTCCAGGTCGCTCAGCGGCGCGTCCGTCTCGGCCTGCAACTCGAACCAGTGCTCGGGGTTGGCGAACACCTGCAATGGCCGCATCCGCGCCCGGGCCACGCCAGCGTTCTGGTAAAGATCCTGCTGTTCCATATAGAACAGCGTCCAGCCGCGGGCCTGGGCGGCGAGCAGCATGGCCAGCGAGCTGTCCTTCTTATAGGAAATGCTGGCGATGGGGTCCATGACAATGCCGACGCGAACGCTCATGGGGGGTTTCCTCTAGCAGATTGGGGCGCACAAAAGTGGCGTCAGAGTGGCGCCCGGGGTGTTCCCGGTCAAGGAAAAACCACCCGGCGGGCGAGCCGATAGATTGACGCTGGCGACTGTGCTAAAAAGGCTCCCATGCCGTTTCGAGCCCTTGGCCATCAAGGCTTTTGAGTGACGGTGCCCGTATACGGACACAACCGATTCGCTGTGGCGATGGTACAAGCAGATATGGAACAGCACTCCAGCGCCTTGAAAGTCATGGTCATCGACGACTCCAAGACGATTCGGCGCACCGCTGAAACACTGTTGAAGAACGTGGGCTGTGAAGTCATCACCGCGGTCGATGGCTTTGATGCGCTGGCCAAGATCGTCGATCACCACCCCGGCATTATCTTCGTCGACATCATGATGCCGCGCCTGGACGGCTATCAGACCTGCGCCCTGATTAAGAACAACAGCGCCTTCAAGGCCACGCCCGTGATTATGCTGTCCTCCAAGGACGGCCTGTTCGACAAGGCCAAGGGGCGGATCGTCGGTTCCGATCAGTTTTTGACCAAGCCTTTCAGCAAGGAAGAATTGCTCAGCGCAATCAAGGCCCATGTGCCGGGGTTCGCCGCAGTAGAACAAGCACATTGACGGGCGGCCATTGGGCCGCTCGGCTTTTGGAAATGGGGAAGACCATGGCACGTATTCTGATCGTCGATGACTCGCCGACTGAAATGTACAAACTGACCGGCATGCTGGAAAAGCACGGCCACCAGGTATTGAAAGCGGAAAACGGCGCCGATGGCGTCGCCCTGGCCCGCCAGGAAAAACCCGACGCGGTGCTGATGGACATCGTCATGCCCGGCCTCAACGGCTTCCAGGCCACGCGCCAGTTGACCAAGGACGCCGACACCAGCCACATCCCGGTCATCATCATCACCACCAAGGACCAGGAAACCGACAAGGTCTGGGGCACGCGCCAGGGCGCGCGGGACTATCTGACCAAACCGGTGGACGAAGACACCCTGATAAAGACCCTGAACAAAGTCCTGGCCGGCTGACCCGCGGCCATGACCGATTCCCTCACCGCGTTTGAGCTGCTACTGGATATCGACCAACGCTGCCGCCTGTTGGCCGCCGACCTGCCGTCCCAGGAAACCCGCCAGCAGAGTTGGAGCGGCATCGGCTTTCGCATCGGCGCGCACTGGTACGTCGCGCCCATGGGCGAAGTCAGCGAGGTTTTGCACGAGCCGCGGTACACCCTGTTGCCCGGGGTCAAGACGTGGGTCAAGGGAGTGGCTAATCTGCGGGGGCGGCTGTTGCCGGTAATGGACCTGTGCGGCTTTTTCGGCCACGAACTGTCGGCCCGGCGCAAGCAGCGGCGGGTGCTGGTGGTCGAGCACCGCGATGTGTTCGCGGGGCTGATGGTCGATGAAGTCTGCGGTTTGCAGCACTTTGCCCAGGACAGCCTGGAGCCGTTGCTGATGGACGACCTGGATGGCGCCATGAGCGCGTTCGTCAAGGGGCGGTTCCCCGGGGAGCAGTCCTGGCAGGTGTTCAGCCCGTTCGCCCTGGCGCAGTCGCAAGGTTTCATGAATGTAGCCCTGTGAAGGCGGGGTTCGCTTAGGTGGGCCCGGCTCCATGGTTTAACCGATTCACTTCAAGAGCGCTTTGCGCTCACTCGCGGACAAGCCCGCTGGCCACGGTGCCTGTGGCGACAGGTGGGGACCTGATCGATGACAAAAGCAAAAACCGCCAAGCCCATGGAAGCGTCGCGCAGCCGTTCGCAGATCATCGTGCTGTTCATGGCCCTGATCGTGTTCATCGTGTTGTTGTTCGCCAACTTCGCCTACCTCAATACCCAGTCGAACTACGACAAGCAGTACATCGGCCACGCCGGTGAGCTGCGGGTGCTGTCCCAGCGCATCGCCAAGAACGCCACCGAGGCCGCCGCCGGCAAGGCCGCGGCGTTCAAGCTGCTCAGCGATGCGCGCAACGATTTTGCCCAGCGCTGGGGTTACCTGAAAAAAGGCGACCCGGCCACCGGCCTGCCCGGTGCGCCGTCGGCGGTGCGCCCGCAAATGCGCGCGGTGCAGCTCGACTGGGAGCGCCTGCTGAAAAACGCCGACGCCATCCTGTCCAGCGAACAGACCGTGCTGTCGCTGCATCAGGTCGCCGCCACCCTGGCCGAAACCGTGCCGCAATTGCAGGTCGAATACGAAAAAGTCGTGGAGATCCTCCTGCAACGCGGCGCCCCGGCCGGACAAGTGGCCATGGCCCAGCGCCAATCGTTGCTGGCCGAGCGCATCCTGGGTGCAGTGAACACCGTGCTGGCGGGGGACGAAAACGCGGTGCAGGCCGCCGATGCCTTTGGCCGCGACGCCGCGCGCTTCGGCCAGGTGCTCAACGGCATGCTCCAGGGCAACACGCTGCTCAAGGTCAGCCAGGTCGAGGACCGCGACGCCCGCGCGCGGTTGGCGGAAATCGCCGAGTTGTTCCAGTTCGTCTCCGGCTCCGTGGACGAAATCCTCGAAACCTCGCCCGAGCTGTTCAAGGTCCGCGAGTCGGCGGGCAACATTTTCAACCTGTCCCAGACCCTGCTCGACGAAGCCTCGCTGCTGGCCAGCGGTTTCGAGAACCTGGCCGAGGGGCGCACCGTCAACGCGGTGGGCGGCTACGTGCTGGGCCTGCTGGCCTTGGCCTCGATCATCCTGATCGGCCTGGTGATGGTGCGCGAGACGAACCGCCAGTTGCGCGAAACGGCGCAGAAAAACGAACGCAACCAGAACGCGATCATGCGCCTGCTGGACGAAATCGCCGACCTCGCCGACGGCGACCTGACCGTGACCGCGTCGGTCACCGAGGACTTCACCGGCACCATCGCCGACTCGATCAACTATTCGGTGGACCAACTGCGCGACCTGGTGGCCACCATCAACCTCACCGCCGGCCTCGTCGCCGCCGCCGTGCAGGAAACCCAGGCCAACGCCATGCACCTGGCGCAGGCCTCGGAACACCAGGCCCAGCAGATCAGCGAGGCCTCGACCTCCATCAATGACATGGCCCGCTCCATCGACCAGGTCTCGGCCAATGCCGCCGAGTCCTCCGCAGTGGCCGAACGCTCGGTGGAAATCGCTAACAAGGGCAACGAGGTGGTGCACAACACCATCTACGGCATGGACAACATCCGCGAACAGATCCAGGACACCGCTAAACGGATCAAACGCCTGGGCGAGTCTTCCCAGGAAATCGGCGATATTGTCAGCTTGATCGACGATATTGCCGACCAAACCAACATACTCGCCCTCAACGCGGCGATCCAGGCCTCCATGGCCGGTGACGCCGGCCGCGGCTTTGCCGTGGTGGCCGACGAAGTGCAGCGCCTGGCCGAGCGTTCCTCGGCGGCGACCCGGCAGATCGAAACCCTGGTGCGGGCGATCCAGACCGACACCAACGAAGCGGTGATTTCCATGGAGCAGACCACCACCGAAGTGGTGCGTGGCGCCCGCTTGGCCCAGGACGCGGGCGTGGCCCTGGAAGAAATCGAAGGCGTGTCCAAGACCCTCGCGGCGCTGATCCAGAGCATTTCCAACGCGGCGCAGCAGCAAACCCTGTCGGCGGGGCAGATTTCCCTGACCATGAACGTGATCCAGCAGATCACCTCGCAAACCTCCTCCGGCTCCACCGCCACCGCCGAAAGCATTGGCAACCTGGCGAAAATGGCCAGCCAACTGCGCCGCTCGGTGTCGGGCTTTACCTTGCCCGCCGCCCCCGAGCCGGGCGTCGAGCACGCGTGAGGCCATGGTGATGGTCGACCGGCACGACTATGTGGGCCTGGAATGGGTCAAGGGTGAAATCGCCGAAACCCTCAAGCAAGCCCTGGCCGCCCTCGACAGCCTGGGCACCGAGGCCGGCGAGCACGATGCCGAGGCCCTCGAACGGTGCCTGGCAAGCGTTCATCAGGTCCACGGTTGCCTGCAGATGGTCGAGTTCTACGGCGCGGCGCTGCTGGCCGAAGAGATGGAACAACTGGCCCTGGCCGTGCAACAGGGCCGCGCCGGCCACCGCGACGAAGCCATCGGCCTGCTACGCCAGGCCCTGGTGCAGTTGCCGATCTACCTGGAGCGCGTGCAAAGCGCACGGCGCGACCTGCCCCTGGTGGTGCTGCCCCTGCTCAACGATTTGCGCAGCGCCCGGGGTGAAAGCCTGCTGTCGGAAACCAGCCTGTTCAGCCCGCAACTGCCGGTGATCCCCGCCCTGGACGCCTATGCCCTGGCCCTGCTGGAGCCGCCCGACTTGCCCGTGGTACTGCGCAAATTGCGCCAGGGGCTGCAAACCGCGTTGGCGGGGTTGCTGCGCGAGCAGGACGACGACGCCAACCTGGCGCGCTTGGCCACCGTGTTTGGCCGGCTCCAGGCCTTGTGCCGCAATGCGCCGCTGGAGCCCTTGTGGCAAGTGGCGGCAGCGCTGGTGGACGGCATGCGCACAGGCAGTATCGGCAACAGCCCGGCCCTGCGCAGCCTGTTCAAGGACGCTGACCAAGAACTCAAGCGCTTGCTCGACCAGGGTATGGCCGGGGTCAACCAGCCTGCGCCGCCGCACTTGCTCACCAGCCTGTTGTTTTATATCGCCAAAGCCGAACATCCCAGCGGACAGATGCAGACCATGAAAGAAGCCTACGGACTCGACGACGCCTTGCCTGACAGCGCCGTGGTCGATGAAGAACGCGCGCGCCTGGCCGGGCCGGACCGCGACGCCATGCGCTCGGTGCTCGCCGCCCTGTGCGAGGAGTTGGTGCGGGTCAAGGAACGCCTGGACCTGTTCGTGCGCAGCGACCGCCAGCACACCTCGGACCTGGACAGCCTCCTGGCGCCGTTGCGGCAGATCGCCGACACCCTGGCGGTGCTGGGTTTCGGCCAGCCGCGCAAAGTGATAATCGACCAATTGGCGGTGGTGCAGAGCCTGGCCCAAGGCCAGCGCGAGCCCAACGACGCAGTGTTGATGGACGTCGCCGGGGCGCTGCTGTACGTCGAAGCCACACTGGCCGGGATGGTCGGCACCGTCGAGGCGCAGCGCCGCGAGGAAAGCCACCTGCCCACCACCGACCTGACCCAGATCCACCAATTGGTCATCAAGGAAGCCCAGGCCTGCCTGCAACAGGCCAAGGACATGATCGTCGACTACATCGACGGCGAATGGGACCGCAGCCAGGTCCAGGACCTGCCCGAGCTGCTGACCCAGGTGCGCGGCGCGCTGGCGATGATCCCCCTGAGCCGGGGCGCGGGCCTGCTGGAGGCCTGCAACGGCTTTGTCCGCGAGCATCTGCTGGGCAGCCCGACGCCGCCCGATTGGGAGCAACTGGAACACCTGGCCGACGCCCTGAGCAGCATCGAGTATTACCTTGAACGCCTCGGCCAGGACCCGTTGGCCCCCGGCGAAACCGTGCTGGACGCGGCTGAAGAAAGCCTGGCGGCCCTCGGTTACCTGCCGGCCGAGCCCCATGTGCCGGTGCTGAGCCAACCCCTGAGCCCCAACGAAGCGCTGGTGATGCACGACTTGCAGGAGCTGGACGACGCCGAGGTCGCCCAGTCCCTGGCCGATGTGCTGGCCGGGCCGGTGTCAAGCCTCAACCCGCCCGCGCGGCACACCCCCGGCAGCCTGCTGCCGCCGCCCACGGGCGAAGCGCCGGTGGACGAGGAGTTGCATGAGGTGTTCCTCGAAGAAACCGATGAAGTCCTCGAAGTGCTCCATGAATTTCTCCCGCAATGGCACGCCGACCCCACCGACGCTTCGGCCCTGAGCGAGCTGCGCCGCGCCTTCCACACCCTCAAGGGCAGCGGGCGCATGGTCCGTGCCCTGGTGCTGGGCGAACTGGCCTGGGCCGTGGAAAACCTGCTCAACCGCGTGCTGGAACACAGCGTCGAACCTTCGCCGGCGCTGCATCAGTTGCTCGACGAAGTGGTCAGCCTGCTGCCGCGCCTGATCGCCGATTTCGCCGCCCAGGCCCAGCGCCAGCGCGATGAGGTCGATCAACTGGCGGCCCGCGCCCATGCCCTGGCTCGGGGCGACCAAACCACGGTCGCCGCCCCGGCGGCGCTGGACCCGCAACTGCTGGAGATTTTCCGCACCGAGGCCCAGGCCCACCTCGACAGCCTCAACCGCTTTCTCGACCAGGCCGCCGAGCACCTGCCGTTGCAGGCCAGCGACGAACTGCAACGGGCCCTGCACACCCTCAAGGGCAGCGCCTCCATGGCCGGCGTGCTGCCGATGGCCGAGTTGGCCGCGCCCCTGGACCACTTGGCCCGCGAGTACAAGGCGCACCAGTTGCCCCTGGACCTGGACGAAGTGGAACTGCTGCTCGAAGCCGAAGGCTTGCTGCGCCGTGGTTTGAAGCACCTGCACCTGGACCCGTTGGCGCGCATCGAGGGGGCCGCGGCGCTGATCGAACGCACGCAAAAGCTTCTTGCCGAACGCCTGCAAGCCATCCTCAACGCCCCCAGCGGCGGCCTGCGGGTCAAGCGCGACCCGCAGCTCATCAGCAACTTCCTGGCCCAGGGCATGGACATCCTGCTCGACGCCGAAACCCTGTTGCAGCGTTGGCAGCAGCACCCCGGCGAGCGCCAGGAACTGAGCGCCCTGCTGGACGAACTGACCACCCTGGGCGAAGGCGCGCACCTGGCCGAGCTGCACCCGATGGATGAGCTGTGCGAGGCCCTGCTCGACCTCTACGGCGCCGTCGAAGAAAGCAGCCTGGCGGTCAGCGAAGCGTTTTTTCGCGAGGCCGACAGCGCCCACGAAGCCCTTATCAGCATGCTCGACCAATTGGCCGCCGGGCAGGAAATCAGCCCGCAACCGGCGCGGGTCAAGGCCCTGCGCGAGTTGCTCGGGCAAAGCCTGGACCCGTCTGCCACCGGGCTGATCCGCAGCGATGCCAACCGCACCCTGAGCATCAGCGACCTGGGCACCGCCACTGCCGAACTGGCGCACACCGCGCCGATGGACGACGAGATCGTGGCGATCTTCCTCGATGAAGCGACGGACATCCTCGAAAGCGCCGGCCAGGCCCTGCAACGCTGGCTCGACGAACCGGACAACAGCGCGCCCTTGCAATCGCTGCAACGGGATCTGCATACCCTCAAGGGCGGTGCGCGCATGGCCAACGTGGCGCCGGTGGGCGACCTGGCCCATGAACTGCAAAGCCTCTACGAAGACCTGGTGGACCGGCGCTACGCCTACAGCCAGGAGCTGGCGCTGCTGTTGCAACACAGCCATGACCTGCTGGCGTTGCTGCTGGAAGACTTGCAGCAGCACCATCCCTTGGAAGACCCAGGGTTTTTGATCGACGCCATCCGCGATTTCCGCCAGCAGGCCGCCAGCCCTGCGGCGAGTGAGACCGTGGCCGAACCGGTGGCGGACAGCGCCGGGGCCGACCCGGAACTGCTGGAAATCTTCCTCGAAGAAGGCTTTGACATCATCGACAGCTCCGGCGCCGCGTTGCTGCGTTGGCAGGCCGAGCCGCATGGCCGCCAGGAACTGGAAACCCTGCTGCGTGACCTGCACACCCTCAAGGGCGGTGCGCGGATGGTCGAAATCGGCCCGATTGGCGACCTGGCCCATGAACTGGAATTTCTCTACGAAGGCCTCTCGGCCGGGCAATTGCTGCCCTCCCAGGAACTCTTCACCCTGTTGCAAAGCTGCCACGACCGCCTCGCCCAGATGCTCGAAGCGGCCCGCGCCGCCCGCCCGGTGCTGGCCGCCGACAGCCTGATCGAAGCCATCCGCAGCTTCGCCCAATGCCCCGTGGCGCCACCCGCCGCCGAACCCGCGCCCGCCGCCGTCGAGGTTGCACCGCCCGCTCCCCAGGAAACAAGCAGCGCCGACATGGTCAAGGTTTCGGCGCAACTGCTCGACGACCTCGTCAACCTGGCCGGCGAAACCTCGATCTTCCGTGGCCGCATCGAACAGCAGGTCAACGACGCCCGCACTGCCCTGGGCGAGATGGAAACCACCCTCGAACGCATGCGCGATCAACTGCGGCGCCTGGAAACCGAAACCCAGGCGCGCACCCTCGGCCAGCAGCAAATGGAGGCCGAGCACCAGGGCTACGAAGAATTCGACCCACTGGAAATGGACCGCCACTCCCTCTTGCAGCAATTGTCGCGGGCCTTGTCCGAGTCCGCCTCGGACCTGCTCGACCTCAAGGAAACCCTCGGCCGGCGCACCTACGACGCACAAAACCTGTTGCAGCAGCAGGGCCGGGTCAACACCGAGCTGCAAGAAGGCCTGATGGGCACGCGCATGGTGCCGTTCGAGCGCATGCTGCCGCGCCTCAAGCGCATCGTGCGCCAGGTGGCCGGCGAGTTGGGCAAGGACGTGGCCTTCGTGGTCGGCAACGCCCAGGGCGAGATGGACCGCAACGTGCTCGAACGCATGGTCGCCCCCCTGGAACACATGCTGCGCAACTCCGTCGACCATGGCCTGGAGGCCGCTGCGGTGCGCCTGGCCGCCGGCAAACCGGCCCAGGGGCGCATCACCCTGGACCTGTCTCACGAGGGCGGCGACATCGTCTTCGACATCCGCGACGACGGCGCCGGGGTGCCGCTCGAAGCGGTGCGGCGCAAGGCGATCAACCGCGGCCTGCTGGACCCCGCCGCCCAAATCAGCGACCGCGAAGTGCTGCAATTCATCCTGCAACCGGGGTTTTCCACCGCCGAAAAAATCACCCAGATTTCCGGGCGTGGCGTGGGCATGGACGTGGTCCACGAAGAAGTGCGGCAACTGGGCGGCAGCATGAGCATCGACTCCACTCCGGGCCTGGGCGTGCACTTTCGCATTCGTCTGCCGTTCACCCTGTCGGTCAACCAGGCCCTGATGGTGCAGTGCGTGGAGGAGCAATACGCGATCCCGCTCAACACCATCGAAGGCATCGTGCGGGTGCTGCCCAACGAGCTGGAGGCCTGCTACCAACTCGACGCGCCGCACTATGAATACGCCGGGCAGCGCTACGAGTTGTGCTACTTGGGCGAACTGCTCGGCACCGTCGCCCGGCCGCGCTCGCTAGGGGAAAACCAGGCGCTGCCGGTGCTGTTGGTGCACGTTGACGAGCGGCGCATCGCGGTGCAGGTGGACGCCATGGCCGGCAGCCGCGAAATCGTGGTCAAGAGCCTGGGGCCGCAGTTCGCCGCCGTGCAGGGGCTGTCCGGGGCGACCATCCTGGGCGATGGCCGGGTGGTGCTGATCCTCGACCTGCTGGCCCATATGCGCGCCCTGCACACACGCCTGCCGCAACAGCGCAGCGGCGACGGCGCGGCGGGCGACAGCCAGGTACGCCGGCCCATGCTGGTGCTGGTGGTGGACGACTCGGTCACCGTGCGCAAAGTCACCAGCCGCTTGCTGGAACGCCACGGCATGAACGTCCTCACCGCCAAAGACGGCGTGGACGCCATGGCTCTGCTGGAAGAACACACCCCCGACCTGATGCTGCTGGACATCGAAATGCCGCGCATGGATGGCTTTGAAGTGGCCATCGCCGTGCGCAACCATCCGCGCCTGCAACAGCTGCCGATCATCATGATTACCTCGCGCACCGGCCAGAAACACCGCGACCGCGCCATGGCCATCGGCGTCAACGACTACCTGGGCAAGCCGTACCAGGAGTCGGTCTTGCTTGAAAGCATCGGCCTGTGGAGCAAACCCCATGCGTGACCACCGCGTCAGCAGCCTTACCGGGCTGCTCCTGCCCTTGGGCGACCGCCACCTGATCCTGCCCAACGTGGCCATCGCCGAACTGATCGACTACCAGCCCGGCACCTTCGACCTCGACACCCCGCCCTGGTACTTGGGCCGCGTGACCTGGCGGGACCGGCACATCCCGCTGCTGAGTTTTGAATCGGCCTGCGGGCAGAAAACCGTCATCGGCGAACGCGCCCGCATCGTCGTCCTCAACGCCCTGGGCGGCCATGCGGGCCTTAAATTTATTGGCCTGTTGGTGCAGGGCATCCCGCGCTCCTGCAAGCTCGACAGCCAACTGAGCTACGTGGACGTGCCCCTCTGCCCCCTGGAAAAAGCCGCCGTGCAAATCGCCGACCAAGTGGCCAAAGTCCCGGACTTGCCGGGGCTTGAGGCCTTGCTGGTGGAGGCGGGGTTGGTGGGGTAGGAGCTGCCACCCAAAGGACTCTGTAGGCTCGATCCGGCAGGCGCAAGCGGTGCAGATTTCTAGGAAATGTCCTTCAAATTAAAGGGAAGCAGCACCGGAGTGCTGATTGACTTGTCGACATATCGGACCCAAATAGGGACCGATCAGTCCCGTTTTTGGGCTGATTCAATAGACCGCGTGGTGTGCGGCTGTACATTGCGCGCTCCGCGGGGATTCTCAAAGCGAGGCAGCGATGTATCACGGGGAAAGATTCAACGCCTGGAGCCATTTGCTCGGGGCGGTGGCGGCGTGTGTGGGGGCGGTGTGGTTGCTGGTGATCGCCAGCCTGGACGGCAGCCCCTGGAAGATTGTCAGCGTGGCGATCTACGGGTTCACGCTGTTGGTGCTGTACAGCGCCTCGACCGTGTACCACAGCGTGCGCGGGCGCAAGAAGGCGATCATGCAGAAGGTCGACCATTTTTCGATCTACCTGCTGATCGCCGGCAGCTACACCCCGTTTTGCCTGGTGACCCTGCGCGGGCCGTGGGGTTGGACGTTGTTCGGGGTTGTCTGGGGGCTGGCGGTGATCGGCATTTTGCAGGAGATCAAGCCCCGCTCCGAGGCGCGGATTTTATCCATCGTGATTTACGCGGTGATGGGCTGGATCGTGCTGGTGGCGGTCAAGCCGTTGCTGGCGGCCCTGGGCCCCAGCGGTTTCGCCTGGTTGGCCTCGGGTGGGGTGCTGTACACCGTGGGCATCATCTTCTTCGCCCTCGACAGCCGTTTGCGCCACGCCCACGGCATTTGGCATCTGTTCGTCATGGGCGGCAGCTTGCTGCATTTCGTGGCGATTCTGTTTTACGTGCTCTAACCCCCGTCCTGTTTGCCACGCACTGCCCGCTTGCTACAGGCGTGCCAGGGCTTGGCGGGCGTTGTTGCTGACGATGTGCAGCAGGCTGCCCAGGGTGTGGGCCGGGGCTTCGTGGGCGCGGGTGACGGCGTAGAGGGTGATGGGCAGCGCCGGGGCGAGGGGGCGGATGCGGGTGGTGGCGGTGGAGGCGCCGAGCGCGGTGAAGGGGTCGATCACCGCCAGCCCCGCACCCGATTCGACCATGGCCCGGGCCAGGGAATAGGTCTGCACGGCAATGCGGATACGCGGCGCCGGTTCTACCGCTTCCAGGTAGCTGTCGAGCCGTGCCGCTAACGGGTCGGCGCTGGACAAACCAATCAACGGCGCATCTGCCAGGTCCATCAATGCCAGGGGCCGGCCCACCGTGTCGGCCGGCCAGTAGTTGGCCGGGGCCAGTACCACCAGCACGCCCTCGGCCAGGGCCTGGGCCGTGAGCCCCGGGTGATCGGGGCTTTGCAGGGTCAAGGCAACATCGATTTCACGCATCAGCAGGTTTTGCGTCAGTTCGCGGCTGTGGGCGCTGGACAATTCGCAGGCGATGTCGGGGTAATGCTGCGTCCACTGGTGGATGGCCGGCGGCAGGATCGACAGGGCCAGCGCCGGCGTAGCGCCGATACGCAGGCTGTGGCCCGGTTCGCGGCGCAGGCTTTGGGCCAGGCGCCGCACCCCTTGCAGGCTTTCGCTGACCTTGCTGACCTCGCGCTCCAACTCCAGCGCTTCGGGGGTGGCGTGAAGCTTGCCGCGCACCCGCAAAAACAGCGGGAAGCCCAGCTGCAACTCGGCGTGTTGCAGCACTTTGGTCACCGCCGGTTGAGACACGTGCAGCAACTGCGCGGCGCCGCTGACCGAGCCGGTCTGGCGGATGGCCTGGAAAATCTCGATATGTCGCAAGCGCATGGCAAGTCCATAACCTTTGTTTATGGGTTGCCCATCTTTATTCATTGTCCCGCGCCTGTCACCCGGGCCTACCCTTAACGCCTGATTTATCCACAGGGCAAGGACTGACATGGCACAGCGGGTTTGCATCATCGGGGGCGGCGTGGTTGGCCTGGCAACGGCCTATGCGCTGGTGCGCGACGGCGTCGAGGTGACGCTGGTGGAGGCGCGCCAGGACCTGGGCGGGGAAGCCAGTTTCGCCAACGGCGGCCAGTTGTCCTACCGCTATGTCGCGCCCCTGGCCGATGCCGGCGTGCCCTTGCAAGCGTTGGGCTGGATGTTGCGCGCCGACTCCCCGCTCAAGCTGCGCCCGCGCCTGGACCCGGCGCAGTGGCGCTGGATGGGCGCGTTCCTGGCGGCGTGCCGCACCTCGGTCAACCGCCAGAACGCCGCCCACCTGCTGCGCCTGGCGCTGTTGAGCCAGCGCACCTTGAGCGACTGGCGCGAAGAAGACCTGCTGGGGGATTTCCACTGGCGGCGCAACGGCAAACTGGTGACCTTCCGCGATGCCTATAGCTTCGAGCGCGCCCGCCATGCGCTGATCGAGCCACAGCAGCAATTGGTGCTGTCGGATACCGAATGCGCCAGCCTGGAGCCGGCCCTGGCCCGCCGCGAACTGGTGGGCGGCATCTATACCCCCGAGGAAGAGGTTGGCGACTGCCACGCCTTTTGCCAACAACTGCTGGCCCGGCTCCAGGCTTCGCGCAGTTGCACCTTGCGCCTGGGCCAAGCGGTCACCGGGTTGCGCCACGCCGGCGGGGTGGTGCAGGCCATCGAGCTGGGCGACGAGGTGCTGGCGGTGGAACACCTGGTGATCGCCGCCGGGCACCGTAGCCCGCTGTTGCGCCTGCCCGGCGTGCAGATGCCGCTGTACCCGCTCAAGGGCTACAGCCTGACGGTGCCGATTGGCCCGCAGCACCGCGCGCCCCAGTTGAGCATCACCGATTACGACCGCAAGATCGTCTACGCGCGGCTCGGCCAGCAATTACGGGTGGCGGCGATGGTGGATATCGTCGGCTTCGACCCGGCCCTGGACCCCAAACGCCTGGCCCTGATAAAGCGCCAGGCCCGCGAGACGTTCCCCGAGGCCGGCGATTATGAGGCCGCCATCGAGTGGGCCGGCATGCGCCCGGCCACGCCCAATGGCGTGCCGCTGATCGGCGCCACGGCGTACCGCAACCTGTGGCTCAACCTCGGCCACGGTGCGCTGGGCTTTACCCTGGCCTGTGCCAGCGGGCGTTTGCTCAGTGAATTGATCGGTGGGCGCAGGCCCGCCATCGACATGCAAGGCCTCACGCCCCGCGCGGCGTGAGCCTTGGTTCCGCGAAAAACCACAACGGAGAATAACAATGCAAAAAATCACGTTGATCGGTTGTGCCCTGGCCTTCTGCGCCCCGTTGCACGCCAACGAAGCCCCCCTGGCGGGCACCCTGGGCAAAATCGCCGGTGCCCAGAGCATCACCCTGGGCTACCGCGACGCCTCGGTGCCGTTTTCCTACGTGGGCGACCACAGCGGCCAACCCATGGGTTACTCCGTCGATCTGGCGGCCAAAGTGGTTGAACGGGTGCGCAACAAGCTGGATATGCCCAAGCTCAAGGTCAAGTACAACCTGGTTACCTCGCAAACCCGCATCCCCTTGGTGCAGAACGGCACCGTGGACCTGGAGTGCGGCTCCACCGGCGTCACCGCCGAGCGGCAGAAGCAGGTGGCGTTCTCTTACGGTTTTATCTACGTCAAAGGCCAGTTGCTCACCGCCAGAGACAGCGGCATCCAGGGTTTTGCCGACCTGCGCGGCAAGAACGTGGTGACCACGGCGGGCACCACCAACGAGCGTTACCTGAAGAACTACAACGCTGAAAACACCATGGGCATGGCGGTGATTAGCGCCAAGGACCACGGCGAAGCCTTCCAGATGCTGGAAACCGGCCGCGCCCAGGCGTTTTACATGGACGACGCGCTGCTCTACGGCGAACGGGCCAAGGCCCGCGACCCGCACAAGTGGGTGGTGGTGGGCGAGGAACAATCGCGGGAGATCTACAGCTGCATGCTGCGCAAGGACGACCCGCAGTTCCTCGCCCTGGTCAACGACACCTTGGGCGAGTTGTACCGCTCGGGGGAAATCCACGGGATCTACCAACGCTGGTTCGAGCAACCCATCCCGCCCAAGGGCCTGAACCTGGAATTCCCCATGACCGGCGAGCTCAAGGCGCTGATTGCGGCGCCGACGAGTGAGCCGGTGCAGTAGGGCTGCGGGAGAAAGCCTACGTGGCAGCGGGCTGCGAGAGCCTAGAAATCACCCCACAACTGCTGCGCCACCGCCAGGGCGACCACGGGGGCGGTTTCGGTGCGCAGCACCCGTGGGCCGAGGCGGGCGGCGTGGAAGTCGGCCTGGCGGGCCTGTGCCACTTCGCCATCGGTCAAACCGCCCTCGGGGCCGATGAGAAAGGCCAGCGAAGCGGGTTTGGCGTGGCTGAGCAACGGCTCGGCCACCGGGTGCAGCACCAGTTTCAGCGCGGCGTCGGCCTGTTTGAGCCAGTCGGCCAGCAGCAGCGGCGGGTGAATTACTGGCACCCGCGAGCGCCCGCATTGTTCGCAGGCGCTGATGGCCACCTGGCGCCAATGCAGCAGGCGCTTGTCGGCGCGTTCGTCCTTGAGGCGCACTTCGCAGCGCTCGGTGAAAATCGGCGTGATCTCATTGGCCCCAAGCTCGGTGGCCTTCTGGACTGCCCAATCCATGCGTTCGCCCCGGGACAGGCCCTGGCCCAGGTGGATGTGCAGCGGCGATTCTTCTTGCCCGGCAAAGCGCTCGGTGACCTGCACACGTACGCGCTTCTTGCCGACTTCCACCAGGCTGGCGCGAAACTCCAGGCCCGAGCCGTCGAACAACTGCAACCCGTCGCCTTCGGCCATGCGCAGCACGCGGCTGATGTAGTGCGCCTGGGCCTCGGGCAGTTCGTGCTCGCCGAGGCTCAGCGGGGTGTCGGTAAAGAAGCGGGACAGTCTCATGGGTGGGTCTCTGTAATTCATGTGGATCAGGTGAAGGCCCTGCGGGTCTTATCGCGAGCGGGCTCGCTTTCACCGGGAACGGCGCGGGCCTTTGTGGGAGCGAGCCTGCTCGCGATGGCGGCCGCCCCGGCCCCACAAAAATAAAGGTGAACTCAATCAACCCGGATCACGAAACCCCGGGTGGAAGTTTTCCGGCACTGCCACGCTCACTGTGCTGCGGGTGGCGATGTCGATGCCTTCGCTGGCCACCTCGGCGAGGAAGTCGATCTGCTCGGGGGTAATCACGTAGGGCGGCAGGAAATACACCACGCTGCCCAGCGGGCGCAACAGGGCGCCGCGCTCCAGGGCGTGCTGGAACACCTTCAGGCCACGGCGTTCCTGCCACGGGTAGGCGGTTTTGCTGGCCTTGTCCTGAACCATCTCGATGGCCAGCACCATGCCGGTCTGGCGCACTTCGGCCACGTGGGGGTGGTCGGCCAGGTGCGCGGTGGAGGTGGCCATGCGCCGGGCCAGGGCCTTGTTGTGCTCGATGACGTTGTCTTGCTCGAAAATATCCAGGGTCGCCAGCGCCGCCGCACAGGCCAGCGGGTTGCCGGTGTAGCTGTGGGAATGGAGGAAGGCGCGCAGGGTCGGGTAGTCGTCGTAGAAGGCGCTGTACACCTCATCGGTGGTGACGCACGCCGCCAGTGGCAGGTAGCCGCCGGTCAGGGCCTTGGACAGGCACAGGAAATCCGGGCGGATGCCGGCCTGTTCGCAGGCGAACATCGTGCCCGTGCGGCCAAAACCCACGGCGATTTCGTCGAGGATCAGGTGCACGCCGTAGCGGTCGCAGGCCTCGCGCAGCAGCGTCAGGTACACCGGGTGGTACATGCGCATGCCGCCCGCGCCCTGGATCAACGGCTCGACGATCACCGCCGCCACGCTGGCATGGTGCTCGGCCAGGGTCTGCTCCATGGCGGCGAACATCGTGCGTGAGTGTTCTTCCCAGCTCACGCCTTCGGGGCGCAGGTAGCAGTCGGGGCTGGGCACCTTGAGGGTGTCTAGCAGCAGGGCCTTGTAGGTTTCGGTGAACAGCGGCACATCGCCCACCGACATCGCCGCCATGGTTTCGCCGTGGTAGCTGTTGGTCAGCGTGACGAAGCGCTTCTTGGTCGGCTGGCCGCGGTTGAGCCAGTAGTGAAAGCTCATTTTCAGCGCTACTTCGATGCAGGATGACCCGTTATCGGCGTAGAAGCACCGCGTCAGGCCTTCGGGCGTCATCTTCACCAGGCGTTCGGACAGCTCAATCACCGGTTGGTGGCTGAACCCGGCCAGGATCACGTGTTCGAGTTGGTCGACCTGGTCCTTGATGCGCTGGTTGATGCGCGGGTTGGCGTGGCCGAACACGTTGACCCACCAGGAGCTGACCGCGTCCAGGTAGCGCTTGCCTTCGAAATCTTCCAGCCACACACCTTCACCGCGCTTGATCGGGATCAGCGGCAGCTGCTCGTGGTCTTTCATCTGGGTGCACGGGTGCCACAACACCGCGAGGTCGCGCTGCATCCACTGATTATTCAGACCCATTGGGGCTCTCCTGGAGGCGGTCCGGGACATACACGGACAAACAATCGCGCAAGCCTATGCAATGCGTGGGCGCGGGACAACCCATAGCGCGCCGGGCGCGGCGATAGACGTCGCTGGCGGGCGTCTGATGCCTGACGTATCCTTCGCCGCTCTGTGAGCCGTCTGGCTTAAAAATCGGAATTTTCCTCGTTCAATACCGGAGTTCGCTGAATGTCTGCTGGTTGGCTGCGCGCCTGTGCGCTGGTGGTGATAGGGCTGTTCAGCGTGAGTGCGCTGGCCAAGGACAAACAACCGACGGCGATTGTGATCGGCGGTGGCCTGGCGGGCCTGACGGCGGCGTACGAGCTGCAAAACAAAGGTTGGCAGGTGACCTTGCTCGAAGCGCGGCCGAACCTGGGCGGGCGCTCCGGCATGGCCACCAGCGAGTGGATCGGCAACAGCAAGACCCAACCGGTGCTGAACCAGTACGTGGACGCTTTCAAACTGGGCACCACGCCCGCGCCGGAGTTCGTGCGTACCCCGGGCTACCTGATCGACGGCACCTACTTCAGCGTCGCTGACCTGGCCACCAAGCAACCGGCCACTGCCGAGGCGCTCAAGCGCTACGAAGCCACCCTCGATGACCTGGCGCGCTCGATCACCGACCCGCTCAACCCCTCGGCCAATAGCACCCTGCATGCCCTGGACCAGATCAACGTGTCCAACTGGCTCGACCGTTTGCAACTGCCGGCCACCGCGCGGCAACTGGTCAACCAGCAGATCCGCAGCCGCTACGACGAACCGTCGCGCCTGTCGCTGCTGTATTTCGCCCAGCAAAGCCGCGTCTACCGTGGCGTGGCCGACCGCGACCAGCGCGCCTCGCGCCTGCTCGGCGGCAGCCCGGTGCTGGCCCAGGCGTTCGTCAAGCAGCTGAAAACCATCAAAACCGCCTCGCCGGTGTCGGCCATCGTCCAGGGCAAGGACGGCGTCACCGTCAAGGTCGGTAGCGTCGGCTACCAGGCCGACTACGTGGTGCTGGCCGTGCCGCTGCGGGCGCTGGCCAAGATCCAGATGACCCCGGCCCTGGACGCCGTGCATCAGGGCGCCATCAAGGGCACCAACTACGGCTGGCGCGACCAGATCATGCTCAAGTTCAAGACCCCGGTGTGGGAGAGCAAGGCGCGGATGTCCGGCGAGGTGTACAGCAACGCCGGCCTGGGCATGCTGTGGATCGAGCCTGCGCTCAAGGGCGGCGCCAACGTGGTGATTAACCTGTCCGGCGACAACGCGCGGATCATGCAGGCGTTTGGCGACAAACAGATCGCCGACCAGGTGCTGATCCGCCTGCACGCTTTTTATCCACAGGCCCGTGGTGCGTTCACTGGCTATGAAATCCGCCGCTACAGCACCGACCCGTCCACCGGCGGCGCCTACCTGGCCTTTGGCCCGGGGCAGATCAGCAAATACTGGCGCCTGTGGGAGCGGCCGATCCAGCGCGTTGCCTTTGCCGGCGAGCACACCGATGCCCTCTACCCCGGCACCCTGGAAGGCGCACTGCGCAGCGGCCAGCGCGCAGCGAGCCAGGTGCAGGACCTGGCGGCGGGCAAGTCGTTCGACCCGGTAAAAGCGGCCCCTGTGGTGGCGGCTGCGGCGGCCGGTGCGGCGACGGCCAGCAAGGGTAACTTCTTCAGCAATATGTTCGGCGGCTCGTCCGACAAGCCTGCCGAGAAGAAAGCAGAGCCGGCCAAGGCCGAGGCGAAAGCCGAAGCGGGCAAGCCCGGGTTCTTCTCGCGGATGTTCGGCGGTGGCGACAAAGCTCCGGCCAAGGCGCCAGAGCCCGCGGTTGCACCGGTGGCCCCGGCTCCAGCTCCGGTGGCTGCCCCGGCCCCGGTGGAAGCGCCCAAACCTGTGGTGCCGGCCAAAGCCGAGCCGGTGAAAAAAGCCCCGGCCAAGGCCCAACCGGCGAAAAAACCACCGGTCAAAAAAGCCCCGGCCAAACCGGCCCCCGCGAAAAAGGCCCCGGCCAAGGTCGAACCGGCGAAAAAAGCCGTCGCCAAACCGGCGGCTGAGGCCAAGGCGCAGTAACCCTTCCCAACGTTCCCATGTGCCCGCATGGGAACGTGCTCCCTTTGTAGCAAGTGGGCTCGCCCGCGCTGGGGTGCGCATGTACCCCACGGTTTTTTCGGCCGCTTTGCGCCCAAGCGAGCGAGCCCGCTGGCTACGACGGCCCGTCATAAACCCGCTGTTAATCTTGCGTTAACGAGCCCGTTTCAGACTCTTGATCGTTTTTCTCGATCATTTAAAGCCAAATTTTCCGCTTTAAGTCGATAGATAACGGGTTAACCTTGCCCGCAGTTCCCACAGGATTGGCAATCAATGCAGTTACGTAATTCTTCTTCCCGTTATGGCTGGGTCAGTATTTTCATGCACTGGGGTGTGGCGCTGGCGGTTTTCGGCCTGTTCGCCCTGGGCTTGTGGATGGTTGGCCTGGACTACTACAGCACGTGGCGCAAAGACGCGCCGGATTTGCACAAGAGCATTGGCCTGACGCTGTTCGCCGTCATGCTGCTGCGGGTGGTGTGGCGCTTTGTCAGCCCGCCACCGCCGACGTTGAGCAGCTATAGCCGCCTGACGCGGCTGGGTGCCAAGGTCGGCCATTCGTTCCTGTACCTGAGCCTGTTCGCCGTGATGATTGCCGGTTACCTGATTTCCACCGCAGACGGCGCGGGCATTGCGGTGTTTGGCCTGTTTGAAGTGCCGGCGCTGGTGTCTGGCTTGCCGGACCAGGCGGACGTGGCCGGTGTCGTGCATCTATATCTGGCCTGGGCGCTGGTGGTTTTCGCCGGTTTGCACGCCCTGGCTGCCCTCAAGCACCACTTTATCGATCGTGACGCGACCCTGGCTCGTATGCTGGGGCGCAAAGCCTGATGTTCAACCTGGACTCCAAAGGAATAGAAAATATGTTGAAGAAGACTCTCGCCGCTCTGGCAATCGGTACTGCACTGTTGTCGGCCGGTCAGGCGATGGCCGCCGACTACAAGATCGACAAGGAAGGCCAGCACGCCTTCATCGATTGGAAAATCAGCCACCTGGGCTATAGCTTCATCCACGGCACCTTCAAAGACTGGGACGGTTCGTTCTCTTGGGATGCGGCCAAGCCAGAAGCCAGCAAAATCGACGTCACCCTGAAAACCGCCAGCCTGTGGAGCAACCACGCCGAGCGTGACAAGCACATCGCCAGCAAAGACTTCCTCGATGTAAGCAAGTACCCAGAGGCCAAGTTCGTCTCCACCGCGGTGAAAACCACCGGCGAGAAAACCGCTGACGTGACTGGCGACCTGACCCTGCACGGCGTGACCAAGCCCGTGGTTATCAAGGCCACTTTCAACGGCGAAGGCAAAGACCCATGGGGCGGCCAGCGGGCCGGCTTCAACGGCAGCACCACCCTGAACCTGAACGATTTCGGCATCAAAGGCCCGGGCCCAAGTTCCCAGACCCTGGACCTGGATATCTCGCTGGAAGGCGTGCAAGTGAAGTAAGGCCCCGGCCTTGAAACGAAAAAGCCCCCGGTTGTGAGACCGGGGGCTTTTTTGTGCGGCTCAAATTCCACTGAGCGCCAGTGGAACCTGTGTGGGAGCGGGCATCAAGCAGGCACTTTGCCGATGCCTACAAAAACTCAGCGGTTGCGGGTCAGCAGCGCTGGTTTTTCGCCGCGTGGGCGGCCTGGTAGTTGATCCAATTGCTCTGGAGTCAGCGAGCGATCGCTTTTGGACTCCTTGTGGATGATTTTCGGTGCCGGGCCGCTGCGTGGGTTTTGTACGGCCGGTTCCGACAAGCGTGGCTGGTCGTCACGGGCCGGGCGGCGGTTGCGTGATTCCTCGCGGCGGGCCTGGCCGTCACGTGGGGCGCCGTTGCGCGGGCCGCTGCGTTTGGCGGGGGCGGTGCCGCTGCCATTGCGTGGGCTGCCGGGGCGTGCCGCGCCACCGCTGCGGGGGGCGGCAGCGCCGGTTGCGCTGCCCTGGGCCGGAGCACCCGGACGACGGCCGCGACCCTGGGCAGGTTTCTGCTGGGGCACGTAGTCGACGCGGTTGCCGAAGTTGTCGATGTCGTCGTCCAGGAACTCGTCCGGGGCGCGGTCGGCGGCCCGTGGTGGCTGGCTCGGCTGGCGCTGTTCGCGGGCCGGAGTGCCTTCACGGGGTTTTTGTTCGCGGGCCGGGCGTTCGCCACGGGCAGCGGCGGGTTTTTCCTTGCCGCCCTTGTCCTTGCCTTTGTCCTTGCGACCACCGCCGCCACCGCCGCCGTTCGGGCCATCGCCACGCGGGCCACGGGGGTTGCGCGGGTTACGAACGTCCGGGCGCTCGCGCACTTCCGGTTTTTCGGCTTCCACCGTGCTGGCGTCAAAACCCATCAGGTCGCCGTCGGCGATTTTCTGCTTGGTCATGCGCTCGATGCTTTTGAGCAGCTTTTCTTCGTCCGGCGCGACCAGCGAGATCGCCTCGCCCGAGCGACCGGCGCGGCCGGTACGGCCGATGCGGTGCACGTAGTCTTCGTCAACGTTGGGCAGCTCGAAGTTGACCACGTGGGGCAACTGGTCGATGTCCAGGCCGCGAGCGGCGATATCGGTGGCCACCAGGATGCGCACTTCACCGGCCTTGAAGTCGGCCAGGGCTTTGGTGCGGGCGTTCTGGCTCTTGTTGCCGTGGATGGCGACGGCGCTCAGGCCGTGTTTGTCCAGGTACTCGGCCAAGCGGTTGGCGCCGTGCTTGGTGCGGGTGAAGACCAGGACCTGTTCCCAGGCGCCAGCGGTAATCAGGTGGGCCAGCAATGCACGCTTGTGGCTGGCGGGCAGGCGGAATACCCGTTGCTCGATGCGCTCGACCGTGGTGTTGGGCGGCGTGACTTCGATGCGCTCGGGGTTGTGCAGCAGCTTGCCGGCCAGGTCGGTGATGTCCTTGGAGAACGTCGCCGAGAACAGCAGGTTCTGGCGCTTGCTGGGCAGGCGCGCGAGAACTTTCTTCACGTCATGGACAAAGCCCATGTCGAGCATGCGGTCGGCTTCGTCCAGCACGAGGATTTCAACGTGGGACAAGTCAACGCTGCCCTGGCCGCACAGGTCGAGCAAACGACCGGGGCATGCCACCAGCACGTCAACACCGCGGGACATGGCCTGAACCTGCGGGTTCATGCCGACGCCGCCGAAGATGCAGGCGCTGACGAACTTGAGGTCGCGGGCATAGAGCTTGAAGCTCTCGTGCACCTGGGCGGCCAGTTCGCGGGTGGGGGTCAGGACCAGGACGCGCGGTTGGCGCGGGCCGTGACGCTGGGATTTGTCCGGGTGACCGTTGGGGAACAACCGCTCCAGGATCGGGAGGGCGAAACCGCCGGTTTTACCAGTACCTGTCTGTGCCGCAACCATGAGGTCGCGACCTTGCAACACGGCGGGAATGGCCCGCTGTTGCACCGGAGTAGGCTCGGTATAGCCCGCCGCTTCGATGGCACGGACTAAAGCCTCGGAGAGACCGAGGGAAGCAAAGGACATGAGTAATCCTGTTTTAGTTAGGGCTTGGCCCAGAGGGATAGTCTTGCCGGGTGCGAATCACGTTTAAGGGGACGAGATCCCGTCCGGTCCAGCTCGAACCTGGCGCCTCGTGCAGCGCTCGCGCGGGCTCTGTGGCTGCGCTGTAGCGGTGTTGGGAGGCGTGTTGCTAGGTCCGGTGTCCGGGCGTCAGCCTGGCGGAAAGGCCGCAGTATAACAGAGCAATCACTGCGCGCTGCTTTCCTGCTGCTCAACGGTGCCTGGCGCCCGTTGCAGGGGGATGCCCGGTTCGCTGGCCAGGATGTGCATGCTGGCGTATTTGGCGCTCAGTTCAGCGTAGGCCGGCTCTTGCTTGAAGCGCTTGAGCTCCGCGCCAAAGCGTTGCACCAGCAGGTCCATGCCGGCACTGCGGCGCACCGCGAGGAACTGGCTGTTGCTGCTCACAACCTTGGGTTGCTGGCTGATCTGGTCGTTGAGTTGCAGTTCGTTGACCACCAATTGCCCGACGCGGCGGTCGGTGATGAGCATGTCGATGCGCCCGCGCAGCAGTTTGCCGAAGTTGGCTTCGTGGCTGGGCGCCGGCTCGCGGGTGAACAGGTTGGAGGTGCTGAACTGCGTGCTGTACAGGTAGCCGGGCGAGGTGCCGATGGTCAGGCCGCGCAGGTCGTCGAGGCTGTCGAAACGGTGGGGGCGGGCGTTGGCATAGAACAGGACGAATTCCACTTCGGACAGTGGCTCGCTGGGGTATAGCAGGGTGAGTTCGCGTTCGGCGCTGTGGAAGATGTCCAGGGCGCCGTCGGCCTGGCCCAGTTCCAGCATCGCCAGGCAGCGTTTCCAAGGCAGAAATTGCCACTCCACCTCGATCTCCAGGCGCTTGAACACGATGGCCGTGGTTTCGTAGTCCAGGCCAAGGGCCACGCCGTTTTCCTCGTACACGTAAGGCGCCCAGGGCTCGGTGACAATACGGATTTTCTCGCCCCGGGCGCTAAAGCTCAGGCAAGTGATGAGAAGGGCGACGAGTAACTGCGCAATCACGGGCATGCCTTGAGATTACGACGAGATATGGCAAAGAGCCAGA
This sequence comes from Pseudomonas sp. MF08875, assembly GCF_059862525.1. Lineage (NCBI taxonomy): Bacteria > Pseudomonadati > Pseudomonadota > Gammaproteobacteria > Pseudomonadales > Pseudomonadaceae > Pseudomonas > Pseudomonas sp. MF08875. The sequence goes on along the minus strand of NZ_JCBCUW010000007.1, from coordinate 27,513 downwards.
AAGCAGCTGCGAGCTGTAAGCGACAAGCTGCAAGAGCTTGCTGCTTACAGCTTGTAACTTGCAGTTGCCCTTACCGTGGCAGCTTGAGGTTGTTCCACACCGCCAGGCTCGGTTCGGCCTGGTTGAGGGTGTAGAAGTGCAGCCCTGGTGCGCCGCCTTGCAGCAGGCGTTCGCACATCTGGGTGATGACCTCTTCGCCGAAGGCCTGGATGCTCTTGACGTCATCGCCGTAGGCTTCCAGTTGCTTGCGCACCCAGCGTGGGATTTCTGCCCCGCAGGCGTCGGAGAAGCGCGCCAGCTTGCTGTAGTTGGTGATCGGCATGATGCCGGGCACGATCGGGATGTTCACGCCCATCGCCCGTACCCGCTCGACGAAGTAGAAGTAGCTGTCGGCGTTGAAGAAGTACTGAGTGATGGCACTGTCGGCGCCGGCGTTGGCCTTGCGCACGAAGTTGACGAGATCATCTTCGAAATTACGCGCTTGTGGGTGCATCTCCGGGTAAGCCGCCACTTCGATGTGGAAGTGATCGCCGCTTTCTTCGCGGATGAAACTCACCAGGTCATTGGCGTAGCGCAACTCGCCGCTGGCGATGCCCATGCCTGACGGCAGGTCGCCGCGCAGGGCGACGATGCGCTTGATGCCCGCTTCCTGGTACTGGGCCAGCAGGCCACGCAGGTCGGCCTTGCTGTCGCCGACGCAGGACAGGTGCGGCGCAGCAGGGATTTTTACTTCACTTTCCAGCTGCAGCACGGTGTTGATCGTGCGGTCGCGGGTCGAACCCCCGGCACCGTAGGTGCAGGAGAAGAAGTCGGGGTTGTAGCCGGCCAGTTGACGGGCGGTGGCGAGCAGTTTTTCGTGCCCGGCATCGGTCTTGGTCGGAAAGAACTCGAAGCTGTAGCGACGGTCTTGGGACATGTCGGAATCTCCAGCCAAAAGCTGCAAGCTTTAAGCGGCAAGAGGGCGGGGCGCCGGGTCTTGTGGCTTGAAGCTCACCGCTTGTAGCTGCTCAATGAGCGATGAAGTAGCAAGCCACAAGCTTCAAGCCACCAGTAAACGCATCGCCTTTACTTGCCGCTTGAAGCTTGCCGCTTGCCGCTGCTGTCAGTACCGGTAGGCGTGCGGCTTGAACGGGCCTTCGACCGTCACGCCGATGTAGTCGGCCTGGGTCTTGGTCAGTTGGGTCACGACGCCGCCGAAACCGCGGACCATTTCCAGGGCCACTTCTTCGTCGAGTTTTTTCGGCAGCACTTCAACGGTCAGGCGCTCGGCTTTCTGGGCCGGCGACAGGTCGGCGTATTTCTGGCCGAACAGGAAGATCTGCGCCAGTACCTGGTTGGCGAACGAGCCGTCCATGATGCGGCTCGGGTGGCCGGTGGCGTTGCCCAGGTTCACCAGGCGGCCTTCGGCCAGCAGGATCAGGTAGTCGTCGTTCTGCGCGTCGAAATCGCCAGGGCCGGTGCGGTGGATCTTGTGCACCTGCGGCTTCACTTCTTCCCACGCCCAGTTCTTACGCATGAAAGCGGTGTCGATTTCGTTGTCGAAGTGGCCGATGTTGCACACCACGGCGCGCTTTTTCAGGGCCTTGAGCATGTTGGAATCGCACACATTGACGTTGCCGGTGGTGGTCACGATCAGGTCGATCTTGCCCAGCAGCGCTTTGTCGATGCTCGCTTCAGTGCCGGTGTTGATCCCGTCGATGAACGGCGAAACCAGCTCGAAACCGTCCATGCAGGCTTGCATGGCGCAGATCGGGTCGACTTCCGAGACCTTGACGATCATGCCTTCCTGGCGCAGCGACTGGGCCGAGCCCTTGCCCACGTCGCCGTAGCCGATCACCAGGGCCTGCTTGCCGGACAGCAAGTGGTCGGTGCCGCGCTTGATGGCGTCGTTGAGGCTGTGACGGCAGCCGTACTTGTTGTCGTTCTTGCTCTTGGTCACCGAGTCGTTGACGTTGATGGCCGGGATTTTCAGCTCGCCCTTGGCCAGCATGTCCAGTAGGCGATGCACGCCGGTGGTGGTTTCTTCGGTCACGCCGTGGACGCGTTCGAGAACGGCCGGGTACTTCTTGTGCAGCAGCTCGGTGAGGTCACCGCCGTCGTCGAGGATCATGTTGGCGTCCCATGGCGCGCCATCCTTGAGGATGGTCTGCTCCAGGCACCATTCGTACTCTTGCTCGGTCTCGCCTTTCCAGGCGAACACCGGGATGCCGGCGGCGGCGATGGACGCGGCGGCCTGGTCCTGGGTGGAGAAGATGTTGCACGACGACCAGCGGACTTCGGCGCCCAGGGCAACCAGGGTCTCGATCAGCACGGCGGTCTGGATGGTCATGTGGATGCAGCCGAGGATCTTCGCGCCCTTGAGCGGTTGCTCGCCGGCGTATTTGCGGCGCAGGCCCATCAGGGCGGGCATTTCCGATTCGGCGATGATGGTTTCGCGACGGCCCCAGGCAGCCAGGGACATGTCGGCGACTTTGTAGTCGGTAAAATCTGCAGGCGTGTTGACAGCGCTCATGAAGAGCCTCCATTCGTTTTGAGTGCGAATGGGCGCCGTTGTGCGTTTAAGGCCGGGCCGGATCATCCTGGCCAGACAACGCCCCATCCGAGCCTGACAGGTAGAACCTGCTGCAGCGCCCCTCGGACAGGTGGCGGGAAACGGCGTTTGCCGTGTTTGAAGCGGTGGGGATTATAGCGGGGTTTGCGCGGCAAGTTGCAAGCTGCAAGCGGCAAGTAAGGGCAGGAGCGCTTTTAACTTGCAGCTTGGCGCTCAAAACTCGAAGCTGGGAGGGCAACACCCCCCCGCAAATTGCCCACCCCCTCGGAGCCCCCCATGAATTTCCACACCCGCAAATGGGTCAAACCCGAAGACCTCAACCCCAACGGCACGCTGTTCGGCGGCAGCCTGCTGCGCTGGATCGACGAAGAAGCGGCGATCTACGCCATCGTCCAGTTGGGTAACCAGCGCGTGGTCACCAAGTACATTTCCGAGATCAACTTCGTCAGCGCCTCGCGCCAGGGTGACATCATCGAGTTGGGCATCACTGCCACCGAATTCGGCCGCACCTCCATCACCCTGACCTGTGAAGTGCGCAACAAGATCACCCGCAAAAGTATCCTCACCGTGGAAAAAATGGTCTTCGTCAACCTCGGTGAAGACGGCCTGCCCGCGCCCCACGGGCGCACCGAAATCAAATACGTGAAGGATCAGTTCAGCGCCGAAGGCATCGGCGAGTAACCGGCCACGCGATACCCCGCTACCACCGTTACCACCCCGTCGCCCGCCAGGCTTGGCGACGGGCTGACTGACCCATACCGCGTCCAGGGCCCGCACCTTTTACTAGGAGGCGATCATGGCCCTGACACCTAACGGCCCGTCCCACTACGTGCCCCTGGCGGCCCTGGCCGTGAAGATCCAGACGCTGTTCGCCGAGCGCTCGACCCTGGTCCAGGCTGTCGCCCGGGACCTGCGCCGCAGCCTGCTCGATAGCTACCCGAACCTGGACATCACCGACCAACTCCCCGTGCTGCTGACCCCGCGCTATCACTATGAGAACAAGGTCATCACGGCCCTACCGGCCGCCCACACGCCGCTGGTGGAGGTGTTGATCCAACGTTTCGTCGACGATAAACACGTCGATTTCGGTAATGGTGAGGTCATCACCGACGAGCCTGCCCGCCATCCGCCACGGGCCGGCGCCCTCAAGCCCTTCGACGCCGAAACCGCGATCAACGCCCGTGGCGCGCAGTTGCTACGCACCTGCCAGAGCGCCTTGATCGAGGATTGGACGAGCCTTTCGTACCAGGCTAAAAGCCGTTTCGAGGCCTTGGCGGGGCTGCTCAAGGACGGTTTCAGGGACGTGGCCGCACAAACCGCCACGCTGGATGTCGACCAGCAGCAGATGGTCAGTGACGTGGTGCAGGTGGCGGACAACAACCTGCGCCAATCCGGCGTGCGCGCCTACCTGGTCGACCAGTGGGGCGAGGAGGGCAGCCCCCATCTGGAGCTGCTGCGGGGCATGGTGCTGATCGCGCCCAAGGCTTCGGGCGAGCACGTGTTGCTGTTCACCCTGGGCGCGGGGGTCGAGGTGTTCGACTCCCGCGCAGCCTTGGGCGCGGCGCTGCCCAGGTGGTTGACGGGCCTGCGGCCGGGGAAAGCGATGCAATGGCGCCTGTACGAACCCGGAGCCAATATTTTCGACAGCTTTGCCCTGACCTTCCTGGCCAAGCAACTGGCCGACCTGGGGCAGCTGGCCAACTATGGCCGGCAGTTTCCCTTCTGGGGCAGTGCTGCGCTCAAGGGTGCGCATTCTTGGATCACAGGCGATTTCGACAGCCTGCAACTGGCCGATAACCACGACCTGCAACGCCTCTACAGTGCCTTACCGTCGTGGCTCAAGCAGGTCGACCGGGATTTGCGCAGCCTGTTCAGCCAACAGATGCGCCAAATGGCTGAACTGACCGGACGTGCGGGCTGGAAGTTTTTCAACGAGGGCGTGCCGACGATTCTCGATTTCACCCGTGAACGCTTGGTCGCGCAGTATCCCCAGGCCAGTGACGTCAAGCCCGATGACGTGCAGCTCACCATCCACACGGTGCGCGGCGCGTCGGCGGCGGGCGGCTTCCCGGTGAAGGTCATCACCACGCTGCTCGAAGTCGCCCTGGAGAACCTCGCGGCGCTGCCGGGCGATGCCATCAGCGTGCAGTTGCGCGACGGCAGCCCGCCGCCGGCATGGATGAACGCCCAGGCAATCAAAAAACTGGTGACCGACGCCGACATCGGCCGCACCTACCCGGAGCTGGTCAGCGCCAAGCTGCGCGACGATCAAGCCGAGGTAGCCTGGCGTAGCCAGCACTTTGCCGAGCAGTTGCGCATCGAGTTGCCCATGGTCGCCCTCCAAGCCCTGTGTCGCGGCCATGGCGGGGTGACGCGCAAGGGCTACGACTGCGTGGCGGCGGTGGTCAGGGAGACGCCGGAACAGCGTTATGTCGGCGACCAGGCCATCGTGCTGCGCCCGCTTGGCTTTCGCACGGGCGCCGATGTCAGCCCGGACAACGTGCTGAACATGTTCGTGATCGGCCCCAAGGACTTCGAGCAAGGCCCGCACCTGCTCTACCGGCCCATGAGCGAGGAGAAACTGCTGGAGTTCAGCTCGCACGAGGCGCTGTTCGAGGCCATAAAGCAACCGGGAACGTTGCAGCAGCAGGTGCTGGCTTGGATGAGCCGCGAAGCGCGCACGGTGTACCAGGGGGAAGGGTTCAACGTGCCGCACTTCAAGAGCATCGATGGCCTGGCGATGCTGTTCGACGCCATGTTCAGCAAGCCGGCGCTACTGAGCCGCGATGAGGTCTCGGGCGACTACCTCGCTCACCTCTACCACAGCCAGGTACGCGCCACCCTGGAGCTGGCGGACCGCCAATCGGTGTCCAACAGCGAGAACCTCTGGGCGCGACGCCTGGAGGGCTTGGCCCTGGGCTTGAACAGCGTGCTGTCGTTCGTCACTGGCCCCGCCGCCGTGGTGGGCTGGATGCTGGTGGCCTGGGATGTGCAAGGGCAGATCAACGCCGCCCACAACAACCCGACGCAGGACAAGAGCGCGGTGATGGCCGGGTTCTTCTTGAACATGGCGCTGGTGTTGATGCACTACTCCCGCACCGAAATCAGCAGCGCACGCCTGGAACGCGTGAAGGTAGACGAGGCGTTGACCGTGCCCGCTGCCGAAGAAGCCGCCGTGGCGCTCAAACCATTGCCTGAGGCCCGAGCCCAGAACGCCAGCCTCACGGCCACGGTGCCGATCGATTATGGCTTCGTGTTCACCTCCACCCGGTTGACCCCGGCCCAGGAGGCAGACCTCAAAAGCTTTGCCGTGCCCGCGCCGCAAGGCGCCCAACGGCTCAGCGCGGGCACGCTGGCCGGGCTCTATCAGAACGCCACTGGCCTGTACGCGAACCTGGCCGATGGCTGGTTCCCGGTCACGAGGCAGCCCGACGGGGTGCGCGTGCAAGCAACCGACGCTCGCCCAGGGCCGTGGCTCAAGCCCCAGGGCAACGGCCAGTGGGTGCTGGACCTGCGCCTGCGCCTGGCCGGCGGCAGCCTGGGCCTGCAAGGGCAGGTGAGCCAGGCCCAGATCACGCTCAAGGAGCGTTTCACCAGCCTGTACCGGGCCTTCGAGGCTCGCGAGCACCTGGAGGCGGGTTTGGTCGCCAGGGTCCTGGCGGAAAACGGCTTTGACAATCGCCTCAAACGCATCGAGATCGAGCAGGCCAAGGCGCTGGTGCAGGGCGAACAGTCGCGCGAACTGCTGGACCTCTTGGAACAGCGGCGGCGCTTCGAGGTAGTGCGCCACTATGCCAAGACCCGCAGCGCGCTGATGGCTGGGCGGGTGGACTGCCTGCGCATCCAGGTGCGCCTGCTGGAGCAAAAACGCCATTTGATCTGCGAGCGTTTGGCGGGGGCGCCCAGCCACAGCTATTTCCTCAACCTGGGGGAGGTGGCCAAGCGCAACCCCTCGCTGGAATTTCGCACCACCCTGGGCCAAATCGTCGCCCTGCATGACGAGGCGATAACCCTTTGCCGGGAAGAGCAGCAAACCTTCGCCCTGATGCTCAAGGAAGCGGTGGCGGGCGATGTCAATGTGGCGCGCCTGGACACGCCCGAGTTCAAGGGCAAGGCCGCGATCGCGCGCTGGCAGGAAGCGTCCCTGCGCCCGCGGGTGCTGCTGTGCCTCAAGACCCAGGTCGCGCCCCATCAGCGCGAAGGCCTGGCCCTGCTGACCCAGGCCAACCTGTATTGCCGGATGAAACTGGCCACGTACCGCGAGCTGTTCGACGCCCCGGCCCTGGGCCTGGAAACCCGCGCCCGGGTATTGAACGACGTGATTGATGCCCTGGCCTGGGAGCATGTGCGCTTGCACAGGCTGGAGGGCGAACTCAACGGTTTTGTCGATCAACCGGCCTTGAGTGAATACCGCGCTTTCCTCTTGGGCGTGCGCCAGGACATCGTTGGCGAAACCCTGGAGCATTACGCCCGAGCGGCCACCGCGCCGGCATCGGCCATGCAGAGTGATGAGGTGGGCGAGCACCGGTTGCTGATCCGCCATGAACGCCTGGGCTTGCTGATAGCCGTCAAGGGGGAGCGCATCGCATCCAGCAGCAGTAGCAGTAGCAGCACCGCCAGTGAGCCGGAAAACGGCAACGAGCCGGGCACGGGCCGTGAGGGTGTCGCGGAGCTGGAGGGTCACGACGGCTCGCTCACGTTTTCGCTGGATGGCTTTGTGCAGTTCATCGACCCCTATACCGGTGCGGCTTACGCCGGGTTGAGAAAAACGATCTCTGAACAAAACATCCATTGGGACTTGGTGGCCCCGACGGTGGAGCGCCCCAGCCAAGCCCTGATGCGCTACATGAATGCCTTGCGCGTGCTGCGCCGCGGCGAGGCGCGTCTGGCCGACCTGGCGAATCTGGAGAGCAACCCATTGGTCTCGGTGCAGTTGCTACAGGCCGAGGCAGAAATCATGGCCGATGAACTGCGGATTTTTTACCAACTGTTCGAGGACCGCGATGTGCTGGACGTCAGCCTGATGAACCAGATGGATGGTGTGGCACGGCAGTTGAGCGACAAGAGCCGCGAAGTGGCGCAGCGCATGATTCTGGCCCGCGACCCGACCCCTGCCGGGGTGCGCCAATTGCTGAACGAGGGCGTAGTGGAAATCAAGGAAGTGCTGGCCACCGGGCGCGAGCCGGGCGCCGGCACGCCGCCGCTGTTTCGCAGCTTCTACATCAGTAAGGTGCCGGCGGTGGGTGCGCCGCCCACGGCGGTGGAGATTCTCTGGTTCGCCCATTTTCACTATGCCCCTCAGCGCACCGACAGCCGGGGCCTGGGCTTTACCCGGGCGCATCTGAAGCGCTACGTACGCCACTCCGAAACCTTCGACCAGCAAATCCGTAACGCCCGAAACGACGAGCAAGTGCTCAACGTGCTGCGCACCACCCTCGACCATGAGGCGGCGCAGGGGTTGTTCTTCCCCCAGGAGACTTTGCCCTGATTGCACGGCACCACCGAACAGCCTGCGGCGCGGGAGGTCGTACCTGTACGCCCCCCCTTCGCCCCAGGAATACCATGGCCACGCCAAACGACGGCAAGACCCCCAATCTGTCGGCCCGCGAGCAGCACGAAGTCGACAAAAACCAGCCGCCCCGCGCGGCGGTGTTGCACGAAATCATCCGCGCCCAGGGCGAGCAGGAGCTGGAGCGCAGCATCGCCGCGCTTTGGTGGTCGGCGCTGGCGGCGGGGTTGACCATGGGCCTGTCGCTGATGGCGATGGGCTTGCTCAACTCGCGCCTGCCGGACGGCGAGGGCTTCAAGGTGATCGCCAGTTTCGGCTATTGCGCGGGGTTTCTCGCGGTGATCCTGGCGCGCCAGCAACTGTTCACCGAAAACACCCTGACTGCCGTGCTGCCGGTGATGACCAAGCCGTCGCTGAACAACTTCGCCCGCTTGATCCGCCTGTGGTCCGTGGTGCTGGTGGGTAACCTGTGCGGCACCTTGCTGGTGGCCTACGTGATGCTGCACTTGCCGATCTTCGACAGCAAAACCGACCTGGCCTTCCTGGAAATCGGGCGCAAGGTCATGGAAAACCACACCGGCCAGATGTTCGCCAAGGGCATTATTTCCGGGTGGATGATCGCCACTATGGTGTGGATGATCCCGTCCATGGAGAGCGCCAAGATGTGGATCATCATCCTCATCACCTACCTGATGGCCCTGGGGGATTTCACCCACATCGTCGTCGGCTCGGCGGAGGTGTCGTACCTGGTGTTCGCCGGGGAACTGGGCTGGAAGGACTTCTGGCTGGGCTTCGCCGGGCCGACGCTGGCGGGCAACATCATTGGCGGCAGCTTCATCTTTGCCTTGCTCAGCCATGCGCAAATCCGCAGCGAAGCCACCGTGCCCAAGGCGTAGGTAGTTGAGGGGAAAAGGTTTTTTTTCGGTGATGGGTAAATGATGGCCAGCTTCATGCTGTATATTGCGAACGTTTCCCATTTAGAGAAGACGGACCTTTATGCAGTTTTCAGCTTTTTCCCCGGCGCGCCTTTTCGCCGCGTTGGTCGTCCTGGCCCTGAGCCTGGGCACGGCCCACGCCCGCGATGACGGCACCGACCGCTCGGTGACCATCGAGAAAGAAACCCAGAGCAACGTGATTAATGCCGACGGCAGCTTTGTGGTCAGCGCCGAAACCGTACTGCTCATCAACGAAGAGCGAGCGATCAAGGAACAGGCGCAACGGTCGCTGAGCTACAACCGCACCCTGGAAACCCTCGACGTGGTGCAGGCGTACACGCAAAAACCCGACGGGCGCAAAGTGCCGGTGCTGGCCGAGCAGATCAAGGAGCAGCAGGAGCAGGCTTCTTCCGGCGCGCCGATGTTCCAGGACACCCGGGTCAAAGTGGTGATCTTCCCCGAAGTGGCGGTGGGCGATCGCCTGGTGTTGCAGTACAAGAAAAACCGCACCACGGCACTGTTCCCGGGCCAGTTTGAAGACCTGTCGTTCCCAGCCTTCCACCCCACCCAAGCGTTCAGCCTGATCTACGACCTGCCGGCGGATATGCCGCTGCACGCCGATGCCCGCGGCTTTACCGCGTCCACGCCTGCGGCGGCGCCGGGGCGCAAGGTCTATCGCTGGGACTATGTGCCCGCCGACAAGGCGCGCATCGAGCAGGGCGCGGTGTCGTACCTCGACTACGGCCAGTTCCTGGCGGTATCCACCTTCAGTGACTTCGCTGCGTTCGCCAAGGCCTACGACGCGCGGGCCAAGGTCGAGCAGACCGCCGAGATCCGCGAACTGGCCGCCTCCCTCACCGCCAAGCTGGATAGCCCCCGCGCCAAGGCCCTGGCCCTGAGCGACTGGGTGCGCAAGAACATCCGCTACGTTGCCGTGTACATGGGCGCTGGCGGTGTGGTGCCGCATTCGGCCAAGACCATCCTGGCCAATCGCTATGGCGACTGCAAAGACCACGTCGCTTTGCTCGAAGCCTTGCTGGCCGCGGCCGGTATCGACAGTACGCCGGCCCTGGTCAACCTGGGCAACGCCTACACCTTGGCCAAGGTGCCGACCCTGGGCGTGCTCAACCACGCCATCACCTACGTGCCGAGCCTGGACCTGTACCTGGACTCCACCGCCGAAGGCATCTCGGCAGGCTTTTTGCCGGCGCCGGTGCTGGACAAAACCGTGGTGCTGAGCAAAAGCGGCACCCTGGGCCACACCCCCGCGACCCAGGATGGCCTGGTGCAAAACACCACGGTGTTCAAGGTTACGTCCACGGGGGCGGCGGATTTCACCCACGCCTCCAACGTCAATGGCTGGGCGGCGGAACTGAACCGTTTTGGCATCAAGTCGATGAAACCGGCTGACCGCGACCTGCTGATCCAGCAAATCCTCGCCTCCTACGGCCAAAGCGCCAGCGGCAAGCTCGACGCCGGCAACCTCGAAGGCACCGCCAACAGCTACGAAATCAAGATGGCCGGGCGTACCGAAAACCTGGTCACCCTGCCCGGGCCCATCGGCGTGCCGACCCTGAGCAGCTTTGCCGGCGGCATCGCGCAGAACGTGTTTGGTTTCATCATGGAACCCGAGCGTACCCAGGCTTTCGGTTGCATTGGCGGGGTGACCGAGGAGCAGGCGCGTTTTGAGTTCCCCAAGGAAGTCAGCGTCCTCGCCGCGCCAAAACCGGTGAGCCTGCGCACCGCCAGTTTCGACTACAGCGCCACCTACACCCGTGAGGCCAACGCCGTGGTGGTCAAGCGCCGCTTCGCCTTCACCCACCCCAGTGCGGTGTGCAGCGCCGAGGACTTCAAAGCCATGAAGCCGACGGTGGACGCGATGGTCAACGACCTCAAGAGCCAGATCATCGTCCAGACGCTGTAGGGCGATTTGCTGGTTGAGGTAGGCCTGCGAACAGCCCTTGTGGGAGCGAGCCTGCTCGCGATAGCGCCGTGTCAGTCACCCGATATCGACGGGCAGGCTCGTTCCCACAGAAGGTTTTGGCTCGGCAGTCAGCCGGCCGCCGCCACCCGCTCGGCGCCGCGCTGGCGGTAGATAAAGTACAACGCCGCCAGCACGGTCAAGCCGCTGACCAGGACGCCGGTCCACGGCAGGTCGGCCAGGTCGGCGCCGCTGGCCACCACCAGGCCGCCAATCCAGGCACCCGCCGCATTGCCCAGGTTGAAGGCGCTTTGGTTCAGGGTCGAGCCCAGGTTTGGGGCTTCGTGGGCCTGGTCGATGATGAGCAGTTGCAGGATCGGGCACAGGGCGAAGGCAAAAATCCCCCACAGCACCAGGGTGATGGCCGCCGGGATCAGCGATTGGCTGGTCTGGGTGAATGCCGCCAATACCAGCACCACCGCCAGCGCCATGCCCACCAGAGACGGCAGCAAGCGGCTGTCGGCCAGGCGCCCGCCGAGCATGCTGCCCGCCGTCAGGCCGACGCCGAACAACAGCAGCATGACGGTCACGCCGTGGGGGCTGACGCCGGTGATGTCTTGCAGGATCGGCGCGATGTAGGTGAACACGCTGAACAGGCTGGTGGACGCCAGCACGCTCATGCCCAACGCCAGCAGCACGTTGACCTTGCCCAGCACCTTGAACTCAGTGGCCAGGTTGGCTTTGTCCAGAGTGATGGCACGGGGTAGCCAGCGCCATTGGGCGAGGGCGGCGATCACGCCGATTACCGCCACCGCCCAAAACGTCGAGCGCCACCCGGCGTACTGGCCCAGCGCCGTGCCCAGCGGCACGCCGAGCACATTGGCCAGGGTCAGGCCAGTGAACATCAGGGCAATCGCCTGGGCTCGCTTGTTCGGCGCCACCAGGCCTGCGGCCACCACCGAGCCAATGCCGAAAAACGCCCCGTGGCACAGCGCCGTGACCACCCGCGCGGCCATCAGCGTGGCGTAGTTCGGCGCCAGGGCGCAGAGGATATTGCCCAGGATGAACATCAGGGTCATGCCCAGGAGCGTGGCTTTGCGCGGCATGTTGGCGGTGCCGATGGCCAGGATCGGCGCGCCGAACACCACGCCCAGGGCGTAGCCGGTAATCAGCAGGCCCGCATCGGGGATGCTCACCCCCAGGTCGCGGGCGACGTCGGGCAGCAGGCCCATGATGACGAATTCAGTCGTACCGATGCCGAAAGCGGCAACGGCCAGTGCAAGCAAAGCAAGTGGCATGCGCAAGGTCTCTGTCTGTAGTCTTGACGCTTTAATCAGGCATACGCCGGCCAGCTCCGGTTCGCGCGGGGCGCGGCGGTGGCGGGCCTTTATTGGAATGGGTGTGTGCGCAACTGAATGGGGCGTGGCGGTGGCCAGTATAAACAGGGCTGCTGAAACGTGGTGAAACGATTCTGCAAAACCGGACAAGGAGCACACCGTGCTGGCAACCACCCTGGTATTGGTCGCCGCGCTGCTGCATGCAGCCTGGAACACCCTGATTAAATTCAGCGCCGAACGCTTGCTGGTGATCGCCTGCATGGACAGCGTGGCCATGCTGTTCGTGGCGCTTATGTTCGCCTTCGGCGCCGTGGACTGGCCGCCGGCCGAACTGTGGCCGTGGATCTTCGCCTCGGCGGCCCTTGAGCTGCTGTATCGCTATTTGCTGATCCAGGCCTACCGCGTCGGCGACCTGGGGCTGGTCTACCCGCTGATGCGCGGTTTGTCGCCCCTGGTGGTGCTGGCCCTGACCCTGTTCTTTGCTGGCGAAGTGCTGACAACCCAGCAGATCATCGGCATCCTCCTGATCCCCCTCGGCATGCTCTGCCTGCTGTGGCAGGGCGGTGGCGGGGAGCGCTTGCCCTGGTCGATGCTGCCGGTGGTGGCGCTGATCGGCCTGTGCATCGGTGGCTACACCTACATCGACGGCCAGGCGTTGCGCCGCTGGTCCCACCCGCTCGATTACCTGGTGTGGGTGACACTGCTCAGTGCCTGGCCCTATCCGGTGCTGGCGCTGGTGGCCAAGCGGGCGGCGTTCACCCTGTTTTGGCGCGAGCAATGGCGGCTGGGTTTGAGCGTGGGGTTCTGCGTGCTGTTGAGCTATGCCCTGGTGTTGTGGGCGATGCAGCTAGGCTCGATTGCCGAGGCGGCGGCGCTGAGGGAGATCAGTGTAATTTTGGTGGTGCTGTTCGGTATGCGCTACCTCAAAGAACCTTTCGGCCGGCCGCGGCTCTTAGCGTGTGGGCTGGTGTTGATTGGCCTGTTGGTGATGAAGCTCTAAACCGGATCTAAACAAAAACTAAACAAGGGTATGTGTGATGACTGTGGCTTTTTGGTGTGTGCTGATTGCGATTTTCCTGCCCTACCTGGGTACGGCCGTGGCCAAGGTCAGCGGCAAGTATGGCCTGCGGGACAACCATGACCCCCGGGCCTTCATGGGCAAGGCGCAAGGGCTGGGCAAACGCGCCCACAACGCCGAACTCAACAGCTTTGAAATCACCCCGGCCTTCGCCGCCGCCGTGATAATCGCCCACCTCGCCGGCAACGCCGACCTGGTGACGATCAACGTGCTGGCGGTGCTGTTCATCACCACGCGCCTGCTGTTCCTGATCTGCTACCTGGCCGACTGGGCGACCCTGCGCTCGCTGATGTGGTTCGTGAACATGGGGCTGGTGGCGAGTTTCTTTTTCGTCTCGATGTGAGGCGGGCGGGTAAGCGGAGCGCAGCCCGGCCCGCTCCCCCACAAGCCTGCTCTCACAAAACCTCAAGGCTTTTGCGGCACATCCGGTAACGCGAGGCCCTTGGGCCAGAGCATCCAGATCTGCCCTTGCTGCTTCATGTCGCCGGCCAGGTGCCCGGCGGCGTCGCCTGTGCCCCAGAACAGGTCGGCGCGCACTTCGCCGGTGATGGCGCCACCGGTGTCCTGGGCCGCGACCGGGCGTACCAGCGCGGTGCCGTCGGGGCGGGTGGTGGACAGCCACAACAGGCTGCCCAGCGGGATCACCTTACGGTCCACTGCCACGCTGTAGCCGGAGGTCAGCGGTACGTTCAACGAGCCGCGCGGGCCCTCGTTGCTGTCCGGGTTGCGGTTGAAGAACACATAACTGGGGTTGCTCGCCAGCAGCTCGGGGATGCGCGTTGGGTTGGCCTTGGCCCAGGCACTGATGGTGCCCATGGTGACCTCCTCCTTTTTCAACTCGCCCTGTTCCACCAGCCAACGGCCGATGGGCCGGTACGGGTGGCCGTTCTGGTCGGCGTAGCCGATGCGCAGTTGCCGGCCATCTTCGAGTTGCACCCGGCCCGAGCCCTGGATTTGCAGGAATTGCAGGTCCATCGGGTCGGTCAGCCAGGCGATCACCGGCGCTTTCACACCCTTGGCCTCGATGCTGGCGGAGTCGTCGTAGGGCTTGAGCACCCGCCCTTCGAGCCGGCCGCGCAGGCGTTTGCCCTTGAGTTCGGGGTAGAGGCTGTCCAGCGCGACCACGATCATGTCCTCGGGCACGCCGTAAACGGGCACGTGGGCGCTGTCGGTGCGGGTCAGGCTGCCGGGGTAGACCGGTTCGTAGTAGCCGGTAATCAGGCCTTTGTCGCTGCCCTCGCCGGAGCGCAGGCCATAGACCTGCAAATGCTCCTTGAGGAAGGCGCGGATGGCCGCCGGGGTCTGGGGCAGGTCGGCGGCCGCCAGGCAGGTGCCGCCCCACACCGGGTCGGCCTTGAGACGGGTGCAAGCACTGCGCCAGGCACCGAAGCCGGCCAGCAGGTCGTTATCGGCCACGGCGGGCAGGGCATCCCAGGAGGCACTAGCGTAGGTGGCGAGGGCGTGGGGCTCAGGTTGGGTGCTGTCGCCGCCGTTGCAGCCGGCCAGCAGCGCCGCCAGCAGGGGCAGCGTCCAGGCCAGGCGACGGTGCCTGCGGTTGAATCTTGGGTTCATGCACGATGTCCTTGGCAGGTTGGGCGCAGGCATCAGGCCTGCGGGCAACCCTCATTGTTAATAGGGCTATTGGTCTTTGCGGGCGAGGCGAGGATACTGGCCGCCGTTTTCCGTGACCTGAAGCCACCATGACTCTTAAACGAATTTCCGTTGTATTGCTGGCCTGCCTGGCCCTGGCCGCCTGTGGCGGTGTCGATCCGAACTCGCCTTTGGGCCAGCGCAAGGCCATCTTCAAGCAGATGCTCAAGACCGGCGAAGACCTGGGCGGCATGCTACGTGGGCGCATTCCTTTTGACGGCCAGCGGTTTG
Source organism: Pseudomonas sp. MF08875 (assembly GCF_059862525.1). Taxonomy (NCBI): domain Bacteria; kingdom Pseudomonadati; phylum Pseudomonadota; class Gammaproteobacteria; order Pseudomonadales; family Pseudomonadaceae; genus Pseudomonas; species Pseudomonas sp. MF08875. The sequence goes on along the minus strand of NZ_JCBCUW010000007.1, from coordinate 12,301 downwards.
CCGACGGCGCGGTGAAACTCGACGCCTTGGCCCACGAGCCGTGGAAGCACTTCCCGCAGGTGCGTGAGCAAGATCACACCAGTGCCACGGACGACGTCTGGAAAAAACAGGCGCGCTTCCAGGAAATCGCCCGCGAACTGGAAGCGGCCACCGGCCAATTGGTGATCGCCAGCAAGATCCAGCCCTACAAGGTCAGCAACCTGGCACCGGCGGTGCAACGGGTCGAAGACGCGTGCAGCGCGTGCCATAAGGAATTCCGCGATCATTGAGTGCTGCCCGTAGCAAGTGGGCAAGCCCGCTTGCTACGGGGCGGCGGTTTATTTATCCAGCTCTTCCACCGCTTCTTGCAGTTCCTTACGTGACTTGGCCAGTTTGTCCTTGAGCTTGTTGATCTTCTCCGGGTCGCCCTTCTTCATCGCCTTGTCCAGGTCGCCCTGACGGCGACTGACTTCGTGCTTGGCTTCCAGCACTTTGTTTTCCCGTTCCTTTTTCAGCGAGGCGTCGGTGCAGTGGGCGGTCACTTCGCTCAGGGCTTTTTCCAGGCCGGCGAGCTGGTCGCTGTTGCCGTGGGCCTTGGCGTGTTCGATCTGGGTGGCGATGGACTGGCGCTTGGCGGCGCAGCCCGTGAGTTCCTGGGCGGGTTCAGCGGCCAGCAGCGGGGTGGACAGGCTGCAAAGCGTGATAAGGGCGAGCGGTGCAAGAAATTTCATAAAAGCTCCGTACAAAAAATAGTCTGGTCGTCTGCCAATGGCGATTGGAGCCGGTTGGCGGATGCGGGTTCAATCCGGCGTCTAGAAGCCTTCAACGCCGGCCATACGTAAATGTTCGGCCAGGGCCAGGACCTGCGGGTCGCGAAAAAAAGCGCTCAGTTGCGCCGCGCGCCCCGGGCCGATGCCTGGCTCGGCCTGCCACTGTTCGGCCTCGCGGCTGGCCAGGGCCTGCCATTGCCGGGGCAGGTTGGCGCCAGCGGTCGGCGGCATGCCCAAAGCCTTGAGCCATCGTTCGAACGGGCGTTGCCGGGCACTGTGGAAACTGTTGAGCAGGCGCGTGCTGCTACGTGCGCCGAAGCCGGCAATGTTAGCAAGCTCTTGGGCGTCGAGGGTCAACCAATCGAGCAGGTGGCCGATTCGCCCGGCCGCCAGCAATTTCTCCCAAGTCCCCGGGCCGACATGCGCCAGGCCCAAGCCTTGTTTGCCACTGAGCCAGGTCAAGCGAGCCAGGAACTGGCTTTCGCACCCCGCGCTGGGTTGCCAGCAGCTGAGGGCGTGGAAGGCCTGCGGGTCGGGCACCGGCAGGGCTAGCCGTTGCGGGTTGCGCCACAGCACGTTGTCCAGGCGCGGGATGGTCAGCCCCGCCAGGCTGATGGCCACATGGTCGCCGGGGCGGATGTCCAGGGCTTGCCAGCGCGCGAGGGAGCCGGCGCTGACCCGTTTGATCTGGCGGTCGTCGAGCAGCACTGGGGTCAGTTCCAGCACCGGGGTGATGCGCCCGGTGCGCCCGACCTTGAAGTTGACCTTACGCACTTCGGCCAGGGCCTGGGCGAAGGGGTACTTCCAGGCCACGCCCCAGAACGGGCTGCTGGCCTGCCAGCGCTCGGCGGGCGGGCGACGGCTCTGGCGCAGCACCACGCCATCGCTGGCGAAGGGCAAGGCTGTGCGATACCAATGCTCGCGCCATTGCCGGGCCTGGGCAAAATCCTTGATGGGTTGGCTGTATTCGACGCTATCGGTGAAACCCAGTTGCGCCAGGCCGGCCAAGCGCTCGGGCAGGGTGGCGGGGCCTTGGGGCCAGTCCCAGACAAACAGGCCGATACCGCTGGCCTCGTCGGCGCCCAGGGTTTTGCGCGCCATCAACCCGGCCACGCGGCCGCGGGCGTTGCGGCTGCCGGCCTTGGCCTGCACGTGTGCGTCGAGGCGCCAGTAGAGTTCGCCTTGCAGCAGCAGGTCTATGTCCTTGGGCAGTTGCCGGGGGATGGCCGCAACCTGCAAGGCGTTGGTGGTCCAGTCCTGGCCGGTGTTGCCGTCGCCACGGCTGATGGCCTGCTGGAGCAGGCCCTGGCGGTAGATCAGGGTGACCGCCACGCCATCGACCTTGGGTTGCACCCAGACGTCATCGCGCGGGTGCAACCAGGCGCGCACGGCTTCGGCGTCGTTGAGCTTGTCCAGCCCGGTATGGGCGATGGGGTGCGCCACCGGGCCGCCCGCCGTGCGCAGTGGGTGGGCGGGAATGTCGGCGGGGGCGGGGAAGCAGCGACGCCATTGGTCGAGGCGGATGCGGCTCTGGTCGTAGAGTTCGTCGGCTACCAGCGCCTGGCCCTGGCGGTGGTAGCTGTCGTCCCAGTGGGCGATTTGCGTTTGCAGGGCGCCGATCTGTTCCCGGGCCTGTTGGGGCGTCCAGGACGGGCAGTCGGCAAGGGCTGGCAGGCAAAAAAAGGCGAGCGCCAGGCTGGCGCAAAACCGCAGGGGGCGAGGCATGGTGAGCATCCTTGCTCGGCTTGGGGGAGCCTGAAGCCTAGACCCGTCGCCCACAAAAAAGCCCCGCACGGGGCGGGGCTTTTTTTGCAGCGTATGTCGGCTTACTTCAGCAGGCCGCCGAGGGCGCTAACGCCGCTCTTGTCAGCTTTGGCCTGGGTTTCTTGCGTGACGCCGTCAACCTTCTGGTTGGCTTCTGCGGTCTTGTCGCCGACCACTTTGCAGCCTTTGTTGGCTTGCTCCAGGGCAGCCTTGTAACCGGCGGCCTTAAGGGTGTTGCCGCTGGCTTCGGCTTCGTCGAACTTGGCTTGCAGTTCGGCGGTTTTCTCTTTGCAGTTGCCGTCGGCAACGCCGATGTGGCCGGTCACTTTCGAGGTCAGCGAGCCCAGGTCCACGGCTTGTGCAGGCAGGGAGAACAGCGCGAACAGGGCAGCAGCAGGAGCGAGCAAGGAAATACGCATGAAAAACCTCAATGTTCGATCGCGCGCGCACAAATGATCTCGGATAAGCGCGTCGCAATATCCAAATGGAATAAGGATCCGAGTTGGCGCGGATTCTATTGGGCCATCATTGGGCCTGCAAGTGAGACATGTCGTTTAGCCATTAAAAAACCCCGCGCGGCATGCCGGGCGGGGTTTTCGGTGCAGCGAAACGGCGTTTACAGGCCGGCGGCGGTGCGCAGGTCGTTGGCGCGGTCGGTTTTTTCCCAGGTGAAGGTGGTGAAGGTGTCTTCGCCCACGGTCTTTTGCTCCGGGGTGCGGCCGAAGTGGCCGTAGGCCGCGGTCGCCTGGTACATCGGGTGCAGCAGGTCGAGCATCTTGGTGATCGCGTAGGGGCGCAGGTCGAACACTTCGCGCACCAGTTTGATGATCTTGTCATCGCTGATCTTGCCGGTGCCGAAGGTGTTCAGCGAGATCGAGGTCGGTTGCGCCACGCCAATGGCGTAGGACACCTGGATCTCACAGCGCTCGGCCAGGCCGGCGGCGACGATGTTCTTGGCCACGTAGCGACCGGCGTAGGCTGCCGAGCGGTCTACCTTGGATGGGTCTTTGCCGGAGAACGCGCCGCCGCCGTGGCGGGCCATGCCGCCGTAGGTGTCGACGATGATCTTGCGCCCGGTCAGGCCGCAGTCGCCCACCGGGCCGCCGATGATGAACTGGCCGGTAGGGTTGATGTGGAACTGGGTGTCTTTGTGCAGCAGTTCGGCTGGCAGCACGTGCTTGACGATCAGTTCCATCACGCCTTCGCGCAGGTCTTTGTAGGAAACTTCCGGGTTGTGCTGGGTCGACAGCACCACCGCGTCAATGCCCACCACCTTGCCGCCTTCATAGCGGCAGGTGACCTGGGATTTGGCATCCGGGCGCAACCACGGCAGCAGGCCGGATTTGCGGGCTTCGGCCTGGCGCTGCACCAACTGGTGGGAGAAGGTGATGGGCGCGGGCATCAGCACGTCGGTTTCGTTGCTGGCGTAGCCGAACATCAGGCCCTGGTCGCCCGCGCCCTGGTCTTCCGGCTTGGCGCGATCAACACCCTGGTTGATGTCGGGGGACTGCTTGCCAATGATGTTCATCACGCCGCAGGTCGCGCCGTCGAAGCCGACGTCGGAGCTGGTGTAGCCGATGTCGGTGATGACATCGCGCACGATCTGCTCCAGGTCAACCCAAGCCGAGGTAGTGACTTCGCCGGCGATGATCGCAACGCCCGTTTTCACCAGAGTCTCGCACGCCACACGGGCGAACTTGTCTTCAGCAATGATGGCGTCCAGCACCGCATCAGAAATCTGGTCGGCGATTTTGTCCGGATGCCCTTCAGACACGGACTCGGAGGTGAAAAGGGAGTATTCGCTCATCTCGATGGTTTCCTACTGTTTACCGATGGTGAGTGTCGCCAGCCGGCCGCTGAAAATGGCGGACCTGGATCTGGAAACCATTACGTAAGCCTACATAGAGGCTGTCCCCGGGAACGAGTCCCGCAGCGGTGGCCCAATGGGCCAGATCGTCCTGTTCAAACCCCAACCAAAGATCACCGCAGGCCTCCCTGGCCCAACTTTGGTTGTGACTGCATAACTCTGTCACCAGCAGGCTACCGCCCGGTTGCAGCAGATCGGCCATGCGCTTGAGGGCATCGGCGGGCGCGGCGAAATGGTGTAGCACCATGTTCAGCACCACGCAATCGGCTTGCAGGGCGACGCCGTTCAAGGCGTCGGCCAGTTGCAGGCGCACATTGCCCAACGCCTGGCGCTGGCACACCTGGCGCGCCAGTTCGAGCATCGCCGGGCTGTTCTCCAGTGCGGTGACCTGGCTGAAACGCTGCGCCAGCTCCGGCAGGAAACCGCCGTCGCCGGGGCCGACTTCAATGGCCGTGGCGCCTTCACTGAAGCTCAACTTGTCCAGCAGCGCCAGCACGCTTTCCCGGTACTGGGGCAAGCCGGCGATCAAGTCTTGCTGGGCCCGAAACTTCTCCGCAACCCGTGAGAAAAAATCCTGGCTGGCGGCGGCCCGTTGCCCGTGGACCTGGCCTATCCGCGAGCGCACTTCGGCGGGCAGGGTCAGGTTGTCCACTTCATCGAGCAACGCCGCGTGCAACTTACCCCCCAGCAATTCGGTGTGGGGCAGGGCGCGGCGATAAAAAATCGCATTGCCCTCGCGCCGTGTTGCCACCAGGTCGGCTTGGGCCAGCACCTTCAAGTGGTGGCTCATGCCGGACTGGCCGATGGCGAAGATCTGCGCCAGTTCCAGCACGCCAAACGAGTCGTTGGCCAGCGCGCGCAAAACATTGAGCCGCAACGGATCGCCGCCAGCCTTGCACAAGGCTGCCAGCTCATCGCAATCGTCATGACGAATTGAAGGCACGCGTAAATTCATAAGGCCGGCAGTCTAGTGACGGGCCTGTCGCCCCGCAAGGTCAATATCAAAAAGTTTTGATATTGCTCGATAAATGGCACTCCGGCAGTGCTGGCGGGTTCTACTCAAAGGGTGCGCAATGGTTTCAGCAGGCCCGGGGGCGGTTATCCACAGGAAAAAGTCGCCCCAGCGACTATCTGTGATTGCCCCAGGGCCGCCCCGTGAGGGAAAATGCTCGCCTTTTTTCCGTTTCGTTTTATTCAAACCCCCAGGAGATCAGCGATGCCCAGCCGTCGTGAGCGTGCCAACGCCATTCGTGCCCTCAGCATGGATGCCGTGCAAAAAGCCAACAGCGGCCATCCGGGTGCCCCTATGGGTATGGCGGATATCGCCGAAGTACTTTGGCGTGACTTCCTCAAGCACAACCCGAGCAACCCCTCGTTCGCCGACCGTGACCGCTTCGTGCTGTCCAACGGCCATGGCTCGATGTTGATCTACTCGCTGCTGCACCTGACCGGCTACGACCTGTCGATCGACGACCTCAAGAGCTTCCGCCAACTGCACAGCCGCACCCCGGGCCACCCGGAATTCGGCTACACCCCAGGCGTCGAGACCACCACCGGCCCACTGGGCCAAGGCCTGGCCAACGCCGTGGGCTTTGCCCTGGCGGAAAAAGTGCTGGCGGCGCAGTTCAACCGCCCCGGCCACAACGTTGTCGACCACCACACCTACGTGTTCCTGGGCGATGGCTGCATGATGGAAGGCATTTCCCACGAAGTCAGCTCCCTGGCCGGTACCCTGGGCCTGGGCAAACTGATCGCGTTCTACGATGACAACGGCATCTCCATCGACGGCGAAGTCGAAGGCTGGTTCACCGACGACACCGCCAAGCGTTTCGAGGCCTACAACTGGCAAGTGATCCGCAATGTCGACGGCCACGACCCGGAAGAAATCAAGACCGCCATCGAAACCGCCCGCAAGAGCGAGCAGCCAACGCTGATCTGCTGCAAGACCACCATCGGCTTCGGCTCGCCGAACAAGCAAGGCAAGGAAGACTGCCACGGCGCCCCACTGGGTGACGCGGAAATCGCCCTGACCCGTGAAGCCCTGAAATGGACCCACGGCCCGTTCGAGATCCCGGCCGACATCTACGCCGAGTGGAACGCCAAGGAAGCCGGCCTGGCCGTTGAGGCCGAGTGGGACCAGCGTTTCGCCGCCTACAGCGCCGAATTCCCGGAGCTGGCCAATGAGCTGGTGCGCCGCATGGCGGGCGACCTGCCGGCCGATTTCGCCGAAAAGGCCTCGGCCTACATCGCCGAAGTGGCCGCCAAGGGCGAAACCATTGCCAGCCGCAAGGCCAGCCAGAACACCCTGAACGCCTTTGGCCCGCTGTTGCCTGAGTTCCTCGGCGGTTCGGCCGACCTGGCCGGCTCCAACCTGACCCTGTGGAAAGGCTGCAAAGGCGTTTCGGCGCAAGATGCCAGCGGCAACTACATGTACTACGGTGTGCGCGAGTTCGGCATGAGCGCCATCATGAACGGCGTCGCCTTGCACGGTGGCCTGGTGCCTTACGGCGCGACCTTCCTGATGTTCATGGAATACGCACGCAACGCGGTGCGCATGGCCGCACTGATGAAGCAGCGGGTGATCCACGTCTACACCCACGACTCCATCGGCCTGGGCGAAGACGGCCCGACGCACCAGCCCATCGAGCAACTGGCCAGCCTGCGCTGCACGCCGAACCTCGACACCTGGCGCCCTGCCGACGCCGTGGAATCGGCGGTGGCCTGGAAGTCGGCCATCGAGCGCAAGGACGGCCCGAGCGCGCTGATCTTCTCGCGCCAGAACCTGCAGCACCAAACCCGCGACGCCGGCCAGATCGCCGACATCGCCCGCGGTGGCTATGTATTGAAGGACTGCGCGGGCGAGCCTGAGCTGATCCTGATCGCCACCGGTTCCGAAGTGGGCCTGGCAGTGCAGGCGTTCGACAAGCTGACCGAGCAGGGCCGCAAGGTGCGCGTGGTGTCGATGCCGTGCACCAGCGTGTACGACGCCCAGGACGCCGGCTACAAGCAAGGCGTGCTGCCGTTGCAGGTCAGTGCGCGGATCGCCATCGAAGCGGCCCATGCCGACTACTGGTACAAGTACGTGGGCTTGGAAGGCCGCGTGATCGGCATGACCACCTATGGCGAGTCGGCTCCAGCTCCTGCCTTGTTCGAGGAGTTCGGTTTTACCCTGGAAAATATCCTGGGTCAGGCTGAAGAGCTGCTGGAAGACTGAGGCAGGTTCTGTACTGCCTGTTCTGACGCCATCGCGGGCGAGCCCGCTCCCACAGGGATATGCACCGCCCGCCCCTGTGGGAGCGGGCTCGCCCGCGATAGCGTTGGTCAACACAACGCAACGCTGACTGACTTACATCGGTAATCGAGAACCCCATGCTCCCACCGCGTCCCTACAAAGTTGCACTCAACGGCTATGGCCGCATTGGGCGTTGCGTCTTGCGTGCGTTGTTCGAGCGTGGGGCGGCGGCCGGGTTCGAAATTGTCGCGATCAACGACTTGGCCGACATGGCCAGCATCGAATACCTGACACGCTTCGACTCCACCCACGGGCGTTTTCCCGGTGAGGTAAGGGTCGATGGCGATTGTCTGCACATTAATGGCACCTGCGTGAAAGTCCTGCGCAGTGCCACCCCCGAAGGCATCGATTGGAAGGCCCTGGGCGTCGATCTGGTGCTCGAGTGCTCCGGTGCCTACAACACCCGTGCCGACGGCGAGCGCTTTTTGGCCGCCGGTGCGCCACGGGTGCTGTTCTCCCAGCCGATGGCCAGCGAGGCGGATGTCGACGCCACCATCGTCTACGGCGTCAATCAGGATTGCCTGACCGGCGCCGAGCTGCTGGTGTCCAACGCCTCCTGCACCACCAACTGCGGCGTGCCGCTGTTGCGCCTGCTGGACCAGGCCATCGGCCTGGAGTACGTGTCGATCACCACCATCCACTCGGCGATGAACGACCAACCGGTGATCGACGCCTATCACCACGAAGACCTGCGCCGCACCCGGTCGGCGTTTCAGTCGGTGATCCCGGTGTCCACGGGCCTGGCGCGCGGTATCGAACGCCTGTTGCCGGAACTTGCCGGGCGAATCCAGGCCAAAGCCGTGCGGGTGCCGACGGTGAATGTGTCGTGCCTGGATATCACTCTGCAAACCGTCAGCGACACCGATGCCGGCGAGGTCAACCGTATCCTGCGCGAGGCTGCCACCGTGGGCCCGCTCAAGGGCTTGCTGGCGTACACCGAGCTGCCTCATGCCAGTTGTGATTTCAACCATGACCCCCATTCGGCCATTGTCGATGCCAGCCAGACCCGCGTTTCCGGCCCCAGGCTGGTGAACATCCTGGCCTGGTTCGATAACGAATGGGGTTTTGCCAACCGCATGCTGGACGTTGCAGAGCACTACCTGCACGTCGCTTCCAAACCACCTCAACAGTAATTCAGGAACTGCCCCCCATGACCGTGTTGAAGATGACCGACCTCGATCTGCAAGGTAAGCGCGTACTGATCCGCGAAGACCTCAACGTCCCCGTCAAGGACGGTGTTGTCACCAGCGATGCGCGAATCCTGGCCTCGCTGCCGACCATCAAGCTGGCCCTGGAAAAAGGCGCGGCCGTGATGGTCTGCTCCCACCTGGGTCGCCCGAGCGAAGGTGAGTTCAGCGCCGAAAACAGCCTCAAGCCTGTGGCCGATTACCTGAGCCGCGCCTTGGGCCGTGACGTGCCGTTGGTGGCCGATTACCTGGGCGGCGTCGACGTGAAAGCGGGCGACATCGTGCTGTTCGAGAACGTGCGCTTTAACAAAGGCGAGAAAAAGAACAGCGATGAACTGGCCCAGCAATATGCCGCCCTGTGCGACGTGTTCGTGATGGACGCCTTCGGCACCGCGCACCGTGCCGAGGGTTCGACCCATGGCGTGGCCAAGTTCGCCAAAGTTGCCGCTGCTGGCCCGTTGCTGGCCGCCGAACTGGAAGCCTTGGGTAAAGCCCTGGGCGCCCCGGCCCAGCCGATGGCGGCGATCGTCGCAGGCTCCAAGGTGTCGACCAAGCTCGACGTACTCAACAGCCTGAGCCAGATCTGCAACCAGTTGATCGTCGGCGGCGGCATCGCCAACACCTTCCTGGCCGCGGCCGGGCACCCGGTGGGCAAGTCGCTGTACGAGCCGGACCTGCTGGACACCGCCCGCGCCATCGCCGCCAAGGTCAGCGTGCCGCTGCCGGTGGACGTGGTGGTAGCCAAGGAATTCGCCGAGAGCGCCGTGGCCACCGTCAAGCTGATCGCTGACGTCGCTGAAGACGACATGATCCTGGACATTGGTCCGCAAACCGCGGCCAACTTCGCCGAACTGCTGAAATCCTCCCAGACCATCCTGTGGAACGGCCCGGTCGGCGTGTTCGAGTTCGACCAATTCGGCAACGGCACCAAGGTGCTGGCCCAGGCCATCGCCGACAGCGCCGCGTTCTCAATTGCCGGCGGTGGCGACACCCTGGCGGCCATCGACAAATATGGCGTGGCCGAGCAAATCTCCTACATTTCTACCGGTGGCGGCGCATTCCTCGAATTCGTCGAGGGCAAAGTGCTGCCCGCCGTTGAAGTCCTGGAAAGCCGGGCCAAGGCATAAGGCCCCCGGTGCCCCGGCAAAGGAGTGTTCACATGGTCAAGACATGCGCATTGTTGCTCGCCCTGGGGCTGCTGGCCGGTTGCGCCGGCGCCCAGCAGGCCAAGCGTGAGGAGGCGCAAGCCACCGAGCCCGAAAGCCATTGCTACCAGGCCGATTGGCAAGCCGAGACGGCACCGGTGATTAACAAGCGAGCCGGGACCCAGGCGCTGGACAAATACGACACGCCGGCCAAGGCCAAGGAACGGGGCTGCCCATGACGGGTCAGAACCTCCACGCATCACGAGGAACACCGATGAAAGGTTTTATCGCCCTGGCGGCACTGGCGTTGCTCGCCGGTTGTTCCAGCCTCGGCCTGGGCACAGCGCCAGCGCCGGACAACTGGACCACCTGGACCTGCGACAGCCAGGCCCAAGTGCAGTGGCGCTACACCGACAGCAGCCGCGAGCAGGTAGATGTACGCCTGGGCGGCGACGACCAGGTGCAGCGCCTCAAGCTCGAAGCCAGTGGCTCCGGCGCGCTCTACAGCAACGACAGGCTGGCGTTTCATCAAAAAGGTGACGAGGGCCTGGTTTACTGGGTTGCCACCGACGACTTGATCGGCCGCGGCTGTAAAGCGCCGTAAACGCTTGTGGCCATACCCTGCGGGAGCGGGCAAGCCCGCTCCCGCAGAAGTTATGCACAGCCGTTGAGCATTTCGCACCACCCCATTCGCAGGTCCGGCCTTACCCCCGATCTGCAATCACTTGAATAGCAGCCGCCGCTCCGGCAGGCTTGCACGATTAACGACCCTCGACCGGGAGATACACGAACAATGGCACTTATCAGCATGCGCCAGATGCTGGACCACGCAGCCGAATTCGGCTACGGCGTTCCAGCCTTCAACGTCAACAACCTTGAGCAGATGCGCGCCATCATGGAAGCCGCTGACAAGACTGACTCCCCGGTGATCGTCCAGGCTTCGGCCGGTGCCCGTAAATACGCCGGCGCACCGTTCCTGCGTCACCTGATCCTCGCCGCCATCGAAGAGTTCCCGCACATCCCGGTGTGCATGCACCAGGACCACGGCACCAGCCCTGACGTCTGCCAGCGCTCCATCCAACTGGGCTTCAGCTCGGTGATGATGGACGGCTCCCTGGGCGAAGACGGCAAGACCCCGACCGACTACGACTACAACGTGCGCGTCACCCAGCAAACCGTCGCCCTGGCCCACGCCTGCGGCGTTTCGGTCGAAGGCGAACTGGGTTGCCTGGGCTCGCTGGAAACCGGCATGGCCGGCGAAGAAGACGGCATCGGCGCCGAAGGCGTGCTCGATCACAGCCAGATGCTCACCGACCCGGAAGAAGCCGCTGACTTCGTCAAACGTACCCAGGTCGATGCCCTAGCCATCGCCATCGGCACCAGCCACGGCGCGTACAAGTTCACCAAACCACCGACCGGCGACGTCCTGGCCATCGACCGTATCAAGGAAATCCACAAGCGCATCCCCAACACCCACTTGGTGATGCACGGCTCGTCCTCGGTGCCGCAAGAGTGGCTGGCGATCATCAACGAGTACGGCGGCGACATCAAAGAAACCTACGGCGTACCGGTTGAAGAAATCGTTGAAGGCATCAAACACGGCGTGCGCAAAGTCAACATCGACACCGACCTGCGCTTGGCTTCCACCGGCGCCATGCGTCGCCTGATGGCCACTCATCCGAGCGAGTTCGACCCACGCAAATTCTTCGGCGCCACCGTGACTGCCATGCGTGATGTCTGTATCGCCCGCTACGAAGCGTTCGGCACTGCGGGTAATGCCTCGAAGATCAAGCCGATCTCCCTGGAAGCCATGTACCAGCGGTATTTGAAAGGTGAGTTGAACGCCAAGGTTAACTAAACTTTGCGTATTTATAAAAACCCGCCGCGAGGCGGGTTTTTATTTTCTAGCAAGGGTTAGGCTGCACCAAGGTTATGGTAATGATATTGCAAGTGGTCGTGCCGTTTTGTGCGCCTTCCACACTGCCGGTAAACCGCTCAAGTCCGTCAGCATCAAGTAAGGCGTCGTGGGCGTCGCTTAAGAAACTGCTCAGGCTCTTTGGCGGATTCTTGGCATCAAGTTCGACCGTTATCTTAAGGTTTTTTGTTTCAATCTCTTCGGTGGTTTTGGGGTATGTTTTCGACGCTTCGCGATTCCATATCTTTAATGCTCGGCGGTTGCAGGATCTGAGTGCAACACGGTTATTGAATTGAAGCGGGAGCATCATGCCGCATCACCACGGCTTCTTGCATCACTTCGCCCATCACCTCGATCGGGCATTTGAAGTCGAAGCGTTTGC
>NZ_JCBCUW010000069.1:0-22810 GCF_059862525.1 Pseudomonas sp. MF08875 | reverse complement strand
CCGTCGAAGCCGTCAATCGGACAGTAGCGAGGATCAATCTACGCCCGCGCAAGCGCTTGGGCTGGAAGACGCCGTACGAAGTGCATACAGGGGTGAGCGTTGCACTTATGTGTTGAATTCAGGCCCTGTTTTGGAAGAAATCTACCACCACCTTAATGGAGTTTGGCTGAGCATTTCCTTTTTTGTCGATGTGGTTCTTGACAGTCCCGAAGGCATTTTTGTCAAAAAGGACAACCGCGCCGTTAGGAATGAAGGCCAGCGGACGCCAGCCCCCCGGCGAAAGGGCAATCGCGTCGCCTTTCGAATGCACTAACCGGGCAGGAATCTCTGAGTATTCCTTGAAATCCTTTTTCCCATCCATTTCATAGGAAACGTTCTTGGCCTTGAGCTTGATCTCCAGACCTTCGTCATATTTCACATAGTCATCCCAGTTGAAGTCGACGAGATTGGCCTCGTCGAAACTGGCGACTAATTTTTTATCGAGCCTGAACCAGAAAACGTCATTGCTTGGCACAAACAACTCCCTTCCACTGAAAAGGGCCTTGTAGGGCCCTCGGTTACACTTAAACTGTCTTACTTAGCCTACCATGGTGAATCACCACTACATTTATAGACACACTGAATGACCGCAATGGGTCGACTTCTGCCGGTCACGACAGGCAGAAATCGGCCAGCAACAGTCGCTCAGTAAACTTCCACGACTGACTGGCTTCAGGCTAAAGTGGCTTTCTGATATGGATCTGAGGGCTGTTGTGTATGTCCGATGTAAGCGAGTTGATTAATAACAGTGAGGTGTACAGAACCTTGCTGGAGTCGACCAAGGCGATTCCTTGGAAGATTGATTGGACCTCGATGAAGTTCGCCTATATCGGCCCTCAAATCGAGGCGTTGCTGGGCTGGAGTCCTGAGAGCTGGGTGAGCGTGGAAGACTGGGCTATGCGCATGCATCCAGAAGATCGCGAATATGTGGTGAATTTCTGCGTGACACAATCCCAGGCTGGCGTGGACCATGAGGCGGACTACCGAGCGCTGACCAAGGACAACGGCTATGTGTGGATTCGCGACGTTGTGCACGTGGTGCGCAATGACAGGGGCGAGGTCGAAGCACTGATCGGCTTCATGTTTGACATTAGCGAACGCAAGAAGACCGAGGACCAACTGCTGAGCTTGCAGAAAGAGCTAGAGGTGCTTTCGTTCAAGGACGGTTTGACGAATATCGCCAACCGCCGCCGCTTCGATAGCTGTTTCGAGTTGGAGTGGGAACGTGCGCGCCGCGAGTGCCAGCCCCTGTCTCTGCTGTTTTTTGACGTCGATTTTTTCAAGCAGTACAACGATTTGTACGGCCATATTCAAGGCGACAAATGTTTGATAGCGATCGCCCAGACGCTGAGTTTGGCGTTGGATGGCCCTCGCGACCTTGTGGCTCGCTATGGAGGCGAAGAGTTTGTCGTGCTGCTGCCCGAAGCCGGTGCCGAGGTGGCGCTTAAAGTTGCTGACCGCTGCCAGCGGTTGATTCAGAAGCAGTCCATCGTGCATGCGCTGTCGCCACATGGCCACCGCCTCACTGTCAGCATAGGAGCGGGCTCGGTGGTGCCAGGTGAGAGGGAAAAGCCTACAGACTTCATCAAAGCCGTAGACCAGCAGCTATATGCGGCTAAAAACAATGGACGGCACCGCATTGAACATGTGCAGTTGGAGGAGGTTGCGTGCTCGTCTGCAGTTGAAAGTATTACCAGTCATTCATAGAGAACCTGTGAGCTTCTGCTAAGGGTCGTTCTCTGCCGGTCATGTCCACGAATCGTGCTGGTCAAATTCGATGCAAATGACTGGTCAGGTCGAATGCAAATGGGTGGGCAAGTCCGTGCAATGACCCAACCATCCCCTGAACCTCAATTTGAGGGGGCGCAGGACGAAAACACCTGTTCAATTTCCCAATTGATTTAGGTTCACTAAATGAGCAGACGTAAGGAAAAAGACGCGACCGAGGATTACCGAGCGCTCGACGTTCGAGCACTGCATCGTGCCGGTGTGCTGGTGGCTGGCTGGAGCGGTAATTGGCAATGGTCACGCGACGGCGGAGTGCGGGCGAAAATTGGCGTCACTGTCGAAAGCTTGACCCGGCTGCACCTGTGCTATCAGGCCACGAGCAGGGGCCAAGTAGAGGCGAAGGACTACGTTGTGCCGGTAGTCTGGACGTCTTGTCACCTAGGCGGCAGTCGCCCATGGTTTAGCTGCCCAAGCTGTGGCCGCCGAGTAGCAAAGTTGTACGGTGGCGTCGTGTTTGCCTGCCGCCACTGCTGGCGCTTGAACTATGCGAGCCAGCAGGTCAGTACGCGCGACCGAGCTGCCGATCGCTCGTGGAGTCTGCGCCGCCGCCTCGGTTGTGATGAGGGATTTTTATCCATGCCAGCCGAGTACATATGTAAGCCAAAGGGTATGCACTGGCGGACTTTCAACCGCAAAATTGCACTACTCAAGCAAGTGGATGCCGGCGCCCTGGCAGACGCAGAGGCCATGCTCGCCAGCATCGACCGCAGATTGGGCACGTTGGGTGCGGCACTATTTCAACGCTGACTCACCCACACCGAATGAGTCAGCCGCCAATGGGCGATCGCAGCGTTCACGACCAGTAGGCTTAGTGGCAATTTGTCTGGACCATTGACCCGTAAGAAGAGCTTGTACAACTTATGTTCTTGCTGGCTGCATTATTCATCCGATCAAGGTTTTGATTATTGCTGTCGTTGATCATCTGGATGGCTCCCATGGCATTTTTATCTGAAGCCTCTCGCCGCTGTTGAGCCAAAGCAGCCTCTGTACGCTCATCACTTGCGGCACTGGACAACTCTTCACGCTTATCTTCAGCACTCTGCTGCTGCAGCTGAAGCAAGCAATTGCCAAATTCAGGGGTGTTTGGCGTGAACCCGAAGTCCTGCTGACATGTTGCTTTGGCGTTCTGAATATTCGCCTTCATTTGCTGCCTTTTGGTGTCGGCCATTTGCTGTTGTTTTAGATCTTCATCCTTCGCGCTGATGCACTGGAAATTCAAATCAGCCTTTGCGTAACGAGCCATTCCAGATGGCTCAGACGTTACTTTACCAATTACGGGTGGGGCGCCATTGCCTTGACAGAACTGGTCGATTTTTCTACGGCAAGTTTCGATCGCATTGTCCGCTGAGAAATCAAAAAAACTCCCGATGGCACTGCATTCGTAACGATCTGCACTTAGCGTGTTAATCGTGCCGGAGGCACAGCCAGCCAAAAGCGCAAATGCTCCAGCAGCAAAAATAATCTTCATTTCTTTCTTCCTGAATGATCGGACAACTGAAAACGCGCAGTGAGCTTGTCGCTGCCTACCATGGAGGAGAACGATTAGCACTCACCAAGAACATACTAGGGGTGCCATGGGAGCAGCGGCGTTCCCGCTCAAATGGCACAAGCAAAAGAGATTCAAAACCAGTAGATCTATACTCTGTAGATGCTAACACGAGGGGCAGGCACCCTATCAAGCATGACATCTGCCTCCCCCACCTCCGCTCGGCATCGCATATCTGGCAACCTCAAGCGCCTGCGCCTTGAGCGCGGACTAAGCCAGGAAAAAGCAGCAGAGCTTGCCGACTTTCACCGCACCTACGTTTCTCAACTAGAACGCTGCGTCACCAACATCAGCATTGATGGTTTGGAACGTTTGGCTTTCGCACTCGACGTGGATGTTGTGGACTTGCTACAACCTACTGACGATCAACAACGTAACCGGTGACCGCCTTCCTCTGGAGTTGGCCAGTCAACTATGGCTGATGCTCCTCCGGCAATCGATTAAGCCTGACGCTGATCGGAAGAAAAGCCGCCCATGAGCGAGAGGGAGAAAACGACCGACTGAGGGGCAGCAAAGTAAAAAGCGAGTAGATTTGTGAGTAGATAGAAACAAAATCCACTAACAACTCCAGATAATACGCAGCCCACAGCCAACAGTTCGATTCTGTCTCTGGCACCACTTAATTAGCTTCAGGTGGTGCAAACATCATCCGAAGCACACAAAAAACCCGCCTAGTGCGGGTTTTTTGCTTTCTGCGGTTTGGGTTCCCTTCTTCTCTTCGCTTACTGGCGCGCCCAGGCCTTTTCAGGCCCGGGCGCAGCCTTGGGCTTAGCGCGTACCCCGCAGGCGCAAGGCCGACGGCATGAAGTACGAATCCGGCGGCACGGGCTGGGCGAAGTCCACGGTCTGGGTTTCTTCGTTGTCCAGGTTCTGTACGTAGTAGCGCCGTGCTTGCAGGTCGTGGAAGACGTCCAGGGCGCTCCAGGTGGTGGGCAGGTCGTAGAAGTTCTTCAGGTACGCCATCGACACCCGCCACAGCTCGCCTCGGCCATCGTACTGGTCGACCACCGCCGCACCCCAACTGTCCTCATCGAGAAACAACACACGCTTGGAGTAGATGTGCCGCGCCGTCGGCTTGAGGGTGCCTTCCACCACCCACACCCGGTGCAGCTCGTAGCGGGTGTACTGCGGGTTGAGGTGGCCGGGCTTGAGCAGGTCGGCGTACTTCACGTCGGGGCTGGAGACTTTGTAGTTGTTGTACGGGATGTAGATTTCCTTCTTGCCCACCAATTTCCAGTCGTAACGGTCCGGCGCGCCGTTGTACATGTCGGTGTCGTCGGCGGTGCGCAGGCCATCGGAGGCGGCGATGGGCGTGTCGTAGGCCAGGTTCGGCGCGCGGCGCACGCGGCGCTGGCCGGCGTCGTAGATCCAGGCCTGGCGCGGCTCTTTGATCTGGTCCAGGGTTTCGTGCACCAGGGCTGCGCCCCCGGCCAGGCGCGCCGGGCTCTTGACGAAGGCCAGGTAGTAGAACAGCACGTTTTTCAGGTCCGTGAAGGCGCCGTCCTTGCGGTAGTAGTTGAACAGCGCTTCCTGCTGGGAGGTGACCAACGAGAAGCTGCCGTTACGCTGCACCGGCACTTCCGAGGCGCGGCGCACCACGTAGGTACCGCGATAGCGGGTGACGTGGTTCCACAGCGCGCTCACCCCATCCGCCGGGATCGGAAACGGCACCCCGCCATAGGCCCCGGCAAAGCCGTTGCCGCCTTCAAGCAAAGTGGCGCTGGTGGCGTTCTTGAACGTGTTGTCGTACACCCATTGCGGCGCCGCGCCGGAGCGGCGGCTGGGGTAGACCGGCATCTGGAAGCTGTCCGGGTAGCTGTTGAACAGGGCGATCTGGCCCACGGTGAGCTGGCCCCTGTATTGCTCCAGGTTGGCCTTGGTGATGGTGAACAGCGGTTTGTCGGCGGCGAACGGATCGATGTGGTGCTTGCCCGGCTCGTAGCCCTTGGGCGCCTGGGTGATGCCACCGTCCCACGCCGGGATGGTGCCCGCCGCGTTCCCCGCGCGCTCGGCGCCCAAAGGCGTGAGGGTGGTTTTGAGTTGCTGCGCCTGCTGCGCACTGACCGCCGCCAACGCCTGGCCGGCGCACGCGCTCAGGGCCAGCGCCAGGGCGGCGTTCATCAGGGTGTGTTGCTTGAACATGGAAAGACTCCAAAACGGATAACGGCCATGGGCCCGGCGCACTGCTGCCGGAACACTCACAGGAAGTACTTGAGGTTGAAACCGATGTTGTCGCGGTCGCGGATGCCGTTGTTTTGCCCGCCGCCGTAGAACTCGGTGTATTGCAGTTCGGCCTCCAGCTTGTTCTGGTAGGTGGCTTTGACCCCCAGGGTGTAAGCCTTGCGGCCTTCGATGAAGTTGCCGGCCTGGTAGGAGTTGCCCTTGAAGTCGTCCTTGTAGACCGCGTAGGGCGAGACGTTGACCCCGGCGTACACGTCGTTCCAGGTGCCGTTGAACATCAGGGTGTAGCCGTAGGAGTTGGCGCTGACCTGATCGTCCTTCTCCCCGCCAGATACGTAGGAGTAGTTACCGGTGCCCGCGTAGTGGCGGGTGCTGCCATCCCACGCGCTGTACTTCAGGCTGCTGCCGCGCAGGTGCTCGGTGGCCAGCTCGAAGATGCCGAACAGCGAGTCGAAGCCCACGCTCGGGCCGAAGTTGTAGATGGTGCCCAGGGACGTGTTGAACGCCTCGACCCGCTCGGAGTTATCGATGTTGCTGTCCAGGGTCACCCATTGCCCGCCGATGTTCACCGCTTGCCCCGCCGCAGCCGCAGCCGCGCCGTTGGCCAGGTCGCCGATCAGGTCGTTGGTGGCCGCCACGCCGATGGGCAGGTTCGGCCGGTAGGCCACTTCACCGAACACCGAGGCCTTGCCCAGGGTGGTGTTGAAGCTCAGGCCGTACATGCGGATGTCTTCGGCGTAGTTGCGGTGGGCCTGGATGTTGCCCATCACGTCGGCGGTGGCCAGGCCATTGGCGAGCGCCTGGGCCTGGGCGCCGGCGAGGCCACGGAGCATATCGGTCAGGGCATCCATGTCGATGCCTTTGTAGCCGCCCAGGTTGGCGGCGATGGTCGGTTCCTTGGCGTGGTAGTTGACCAGGTACATGCCGAACTCGGTGCTGTTGAGTTCTTCGGCGATGTAGCGCATGGCGAAACCGTACTGGCCGTCGTTACGGGCGTTGTAGTCGCGGCCGATGGAGGCGACCTTCAGGGTGTTGCCGTAGGCCGGGGTCACGCCGTTGGCATACAGCCCGGTGCTGCCCAGGGCGCTGGCCAGCGCCGGGTTGTTGCCCAGGCCCTGGTACAGGCCGATGACGTTGCCGAACACCGGCACCGGGGTGTCCAGGGCGGTGCCGCTGAAGTCGTTGTAGCCGGTGCGCCCGCCGTCGGCGAACAGGTCGGTTTGCGCGTAGAAAGTGCCCACCGGGTCGATACGGGTTTCTTTCCAGTTCCACTGGTAGAAGCTTTCCAGGGTCAGGTTGTCGCTCAGGCCGATGTTGAAGCTCACCGCCTCTACCGGCATCAGCACTTCCTTGACCTCGGCGCCGGGCAAGCGGTACTTGGCCGCATCCACCGGGTTGGTGGTGTTGACGCCGCCGCGGTAGAACAGCCCTTCGCCCCAGTTGAACACCTGGCGCCCCAGGCGCGCGGTCACGGGCAGGTCGCCCACATCCCAGTTGCCGTAGACGTAAGAGTCGAGGATTTCGACGTGATGGCCGGCGATGTCGCGGGTCTGGTCGGTGAAGCGGTCGTCGTTGGGGTAGCTTTGGCTGGGCTGGGACGGGTTGTTGTTTTGCTTGTAGTCGTTGCGCTTGTCCATGATCTGGCTGTCGTAGAACGCGGTGCCGCGCACGAACAGGCCGTAGTTCTGGTAAGTCGCCTCCAGCTCGGAGGTGATCTTGTACACCTCGGAAACCATGCCGGTATCGAAGTTACGGTTGCCGTCATTGGTGTTGACGTCATCATTGCTCTGCTCGCGCCCCTGCACCCGCCAGAGCTGGCCGTACGACAGGGTGCTGTCGAACGAACCCTTGACCTCGTTGCCCAGCACGCTGAACTCCATGGCCTGGGTGCCCTGCGCCGCGCACAGTAACCCCGCCAGCCCCAACCCCACACTGCCCTGTCGCCGCAAACCGATTGTCATTGTTGTTATCTCCTGTTCGGACCTGTTCTGTTGAGTAGTCAGTGCGCGCCCATGCCGGCCCTGACGAAATTGCGACTGTGGACACCCATGTGCCGCAGCAGCTCGACCAACTGGCTGTTGAGCGGTTCGTGGTCGTAGGTTTGCCGCTGTAGCTGATTGCCCTGGCTAAAGCCCTGCACCCCGCCGGACGCCGCCAGCCACTGGCCGATGGCCTCGTCGAACGCGGCAGCCTGGGCATTGGCTTGGGCGGCCACCACGTCGCGGGCATAGGCCGTGCTGTAGGGCGGGTACGTGGCGTCGCGGGCGGTGTCGGCGTAAGCGGCGAGCATCGGGTGCGGCGCCTTGGCCAGCAGCAATTGCTCCAGCCACGCGCCCTGGTATTTCTCCACTTCGGTGTGGCGGGTGGCGACCCGGGCGATGGCGGCTTTTTTCTCGCTGTCGAACCCGGCCAGGGCCTTGCCTTCCATCAGCAACATGCCCGCCAGGTCGGCACCCGGCAGCGGCGTGGCGTGGTAGGGCTGGGTCAGGTCTTGCACGTAATGCAGGCCCCAGCCGAGGAAGCGGTAGCCCCAGTAGGGGTGGCCGGTGGCGAAGGCGAACCGCGCCAGGTCGAAATACTGGTAGATGCGCCAATCCGGCCAACTGCGCTTGAGGAACGGCGCGCCGGCGTAGATCACCGCGCTTTCGTGGAAAAAGCCGATGTGGAACGGCGCCTGGGAACTGTACTCAAAGCGCTCGTCGCCGAACGACTGCACGCCAAAACCGTAGAGCGCGCCAACTTCGCCGGGGTTGTCGCTGAACAGGTTGATGTCGTGGCCGTAGTCGGGTTCGTCCGCCGCCGTGGCCAGCACCGCCAGTGGCGCGATCTGCTCCCCCGGCGCCAGGGCGATAAAACGCTGGGTGGCCCAGGGCGAGAGGGTCTGCGCCACCATCACTTGGCTGGGTTTGAGGTGGCCGCGCGCGGGCTCGTCCTGGCCGGGCAACGGCTGGAACATCAGCGCCAGGTGGATCTGCGGGTTGACGCGCAACGCCATGAGGAACGCACGGCGCGGGTCGCTCGCCGGGGTGGTGGTCAGGGCCAGGTCGTCCGGGCGCGGCGGGTAATCGGCGAAGTGCTCGCGGGCGAAGCTTTCCTGGGCTTGCAGCAGCGCCACCAGGCCCGTGTGCTCTTGGGCGAGGAATTGCTCCAAGGGCTCGACTTCCACTGTGGGCGCCTCGCGCAACGGGGCAACGTCCTGCAAGGCCAGGTAACTGCCCAACGTATGGTTGGACCACCCCCACGCACCGGGAGCAAACCCGGCAAGCCCCAGCAGGGCGATCACAAACGGCAACTTCATCGGCTTTTCGCTCTTATTTGGATGAACCGGCAGTGCAACCGAGCCTAACAACCGCCCCCCAGACCGGCACTGTCCGATCCCGCCAAAAAAACTCACCGATAGCGCCATGCCAAAGCGGCGCAGGGTAACGGTGGAAGCGAGCCTGCTCGCGATGGCAGCGGCACATTCAGCTCCGGTGTTGGCTGATCCACGGCTATCGCGAGCAGGGCTCGCTCACACGGGGGCATGGTTTTTTGAGGTTGGGTTGCAGCCCACAGCAGGTGTGGGGCCCCCACACCTGCCCGGGTATCACGCCGGGTAGCCGGTGATGTCGCGGATGCTCTGGTACAGCGGTTTGAGCTGGCGGTACATGCGCAGGTAAACCTCCTTGTACAAGCGCTCGTAGGTGCGCTGGGCCTGGGGGTCGGGCTCGAAGACGTCGCCAATGCGGGTCATGGCGGCGATGGCGGTGGCAAAATCCGCGTGCAGGCCCAGGCCCACCGCGCAGGCAATCGCCGCACCCAGGCCGGAAGCTTCATAGACGTGCGGGCGTTCGGCGGGCAGGCCGAAAATGTCCGCCGTCAGTTGCATCGCCGCGTCGCTCTGGGAGCCGCCGCCCGCCACCCGCAGGCGCGTGACCGGGGTGCCCGAACGCTTCTCGATGCGTTCCTTGCCCTGGCGCAGGGCATAGGCCAAGCCTTCGAGGATCGCCCGGTAAATGTGCGCGCGGGTGTGCACGTCGCCAAAACCGATCATCGCGCCCTTGGCCTCCGTACCCGGCTCGCGGATGCCCGGCGACCAGTAGGGTTGCAGGGTCAGGCCCATGGACCCGGGCGGCACCGCGTTGACCAGCGCATCGAACAACTGCTCCGGCTCCAGCCCTTGCTCGCGGGCCTGCTGCACTTCGCGCAGGCCGAATTCACGCTTGAACCAACTGACCATCCAATAGCCACGATAAATCATCACCTCGCAGTTGAAGTGGTCCGGCACCGCCGCCGGGTAGGGCGGGATCAGCGGCACGGTTTCCAGGTAACGCGAGCGGGTGGTGGTGATGGTCGCCGTGGTGCCGTAGGACAGGCACGCGGTAGACGCATCGATCACCCCGCTGCCAAGCACTTCGCAAGCCTTGTCGGCACCGGCGGCGATCAGCGCCAGGCCTTCGGGAATGCCGGTGTGGCGGCTGGCTTCGGCGCTGATGCGGCCCAGGATCTGCCCCGGTTTGAGCAGCGTGGGCAGTTGCTCCGGGCGCACGGCCACCGCTTGCCACTTCCAGTCCCGCGGCGCGGCCCAGCGCAGGCGTTTGTAGTCGAACGGCAGGTAGCCCACGCAGCAGCCCACCGAGTCAACGAAATTGCCGGTCAGGCGGTGGGTAAGAAACCCTGAGAGCAGCAGCAGTTTGTGGGTCTTGCTCCAGATGTCGGGCTGGTGCTGGGCCACCCAATTGGCCTCGGCCTGGGCGCGAAAGTAATCCACCGTGCCTTGCACGCCGAGGGCCTTGAACAGCCAGCCCCACGGGCCTTTGATCGAACCCTTGACCTCGGCCTGGCGCTGGTCCAGCCACAGGATCGCCGGGCGCAGGGCCTGGCCCTGGGCATCGACGTTAATCACGGTGCCGCGCTGGGTGGTCAGGGACACCCCGCGGATCTGGCTGCGGTCAACGCCGGTCTGCGCCCACAACTGCTGGCAGGCCTCGCCCAGTTTGGCCCAGTAGTAATCCGGGTCTTGCTCGGCCCAGCCGGGGTGTTTGGAGTAGTAGGCCTCCAGTTCCACCTTGCCCTTGCCCAGCAAGTTGCCCTGCAGATCAAACAGCAAGGCCCGCACGCTCTGGGTGCCGTTGTCGATCGCCAGCAGATAGTTTTTGTCGTTCATGGAGAACCGTGCCAGCCAGTCAAAGTAAATCGGTGGTAGAAAGCGGCGCATCGGCCGGGACGCCGTGATACCTGCGCCAAAGCGCCCGGTAGCGCTGTTCTTCGTCGGCCCAGCGGCCATCGTTCCAGCCCAGGCGTGGTTGGCACAGGAGGCGGATTTGCCCCAGGTACGCCGCACCGCCGTCGGCCAGCAGCAGGCCCAGGCGCGTGCGGCGCAGCAGCAGGTCGTCCAGGTGCAGCACCAGTTCCTGTTCGGCGGCGAAGGCCAGTTCCGCCCACAGGGTAGCCGTCGCGCCCACGGTGTCGCTGCCCAATTGCGCCACCAGTTGCGCCAGCCTCGGTAGATCACGGCCATGGCGCCCGGCCAGGCGTCGCCATTGGCTGGGGTTCAGGCCCGGGATTTCCAGGGCCGGCACCGGGGCGAACACGGGCGCGCCGTCATCCTCGACGCTGCGCCCCAGTTCCTCGGCGCAGGCGCGCAGCACCTCGATGGCTTGCGGGCGGAACGTGGTCAGTTTGCCGCCAGCCAGGGTCACGCAACCCGGCTCGCGCCACAGCACGTGCTCGCGGGTTGCATTCGACGGTTTGCCCGCGCCGCTGCCGACCACCGGGCGCACGCCGGACCAGGTGGACAGCACGTCTTGGGCCGTCACCCGCGCCTGGGGGAACTGCTGGGCACACGCGGCCAGCAGGTACTGCACTTCGTCGGTGCTGATGCTTGCGCTCTGGTCGAGGTCTTCGCGGTGGTCCAGGTCGGTGGTGCCGATCACCGTCGCGCCTTCCCAGGGGAAGACAAACACCGGGCGCCGGTCCTGGGCGTGAATAAAGCTCAACGCCTGGGCCACCGGCAGGCGCCAACCCGGCACCAGCAAATGGCTGCCGCGCAGGGGCCGCAATTGGCTGCCTGCGCTGGGCGGGCGCAGGCGTTCGGCCCAGGCGCCGGTGGCTACCGCCAACATGCGGCAGCCCAGGGTCAGGGCCGCGCCGCTTTCGCTGTCCTGGGCCTGCACGCCGCAGACCCTGCCGTTTTCGCGCAGCAGGCCGGTCACCTGCACACCGTTGACCACACACGCGCCGTCGGCTCGGGCCTCGGCCAGCACACGCATGACCAGCCGTGCGTCGTCGGTCAAGGCATCGACAAAACAGGAGCCGCCCAACAGCCCCGGCGCCTTGACCCCGGGGGCGAGGAAATGCAGTTGCGGCGCGCTGACAAAGCGGTGGTTGCGCCGCCCGGCGAGGGCGTCGTACACCGTCAGCAGGCCGCCAAACACCCGCGGCCCGGGGAAAGCGCCGCGGTAATGGGGCATCACGAAGCCCATGGCGTCCACCAGCCCCGGCGCTTCGTCCAGCAGGCGCTGGCGTTCGCGCACCGAATCGCGGGTCAGGCGCCATTGGCCGCTGGCGATGTAGCGCAAGCCGCCGTGGACCATTTTCGAGGACCGGCTCGAGGTGCCCCAGGCAAAGTCGCGTTGCTCCAGCAGCAGGCAACGCCAGCCCCGGCGCGCCGCTTCACGCAGGATGCCGGCGCCGCTGATGCCGCCACCGATGACGATCAAGTCCCAGGGTTGCGCGGCCAGGGTCGCCAGGGTGGCGTCACGCCAATGGGCGTTCCAGGCAGTCATCGGTCATTGCTCCAGCAGGGTGCCAGGGTTAAGGCGCCCTTGCGGGTCGAAGTGCTCGCCCAGGCTGTGCAACGCGGCGATGGCCAGGGCGCCCTTCTCGCGCACCAGGTAGGGCGCGTGGTCCTTGCCCACGCCGTGCTGGTGGCTGATGGTGCCGTGGTTGTCGACGATGGTTTGGCTGGCGGCGTGCTTCAACGCCTGCCAGCGCGCCAGGGTGGCCGGGTAGTCCGCCGCCGGGCGGAACACGTAGCTGGTGTAGATGCTCGAACCCTGGCCATAGACGTGGGACAGGTGGGTGAACACATGCACCTGCTCGCCCTCGGCGGCCAGGCAATCGCGCAGGCTGCTTTCGACCTTGTTCAGCAGGTTGTCGACGTTGCTCCAATCGGTGGCGGTTTCCAGGGTGTCGACTACGTAACCGGCGTTCCACAGGTTCTCGCGCAGGTACGGAAAGCGAAAGCGGTTCTGCGCCCACTTGTTACCCAGCAAGGTGCCGGTGAACACCCCGCCGAACGCCTTGAGGTGGCGCTTGGCCTGGGCCAGGGACAGCGCATTCTGGCGCCGCTCGCCAGTCACGCCGAAGGTCAGCAGGCACTTGCCCGCGCTGGCGCCGCGCAAGCTCAGGTACTTCTCCAGCCAGGCGATCTGGCGCGGGTGCCCGGCCAGGGCCAGTTGGGTTTCGGTTTCCACGGCATTGGACAGGCGCAGCATCGACAGCGGCACCCGCGCCTGGGCCAGATGGCGGATCGCCTGCAAGGCCCTGGGCCAGTCGGGCAGGAACACGCCGTAAAAGCGCTCGTCGTCGGCCAGCGCAGTGACCCGCACCTTGACCTGGGAAATGATCCCGAAGCGCCCTTCGCTGCCGAGCACCACCTCGCGCAAGTCCGGCCCCGCCGCTGAGGCCGGGAACGCGGGGATCTGCAACGACCCGGCGAAGGTTTCCAGGGTGCCGCCAGCGAACAGTTGCTCGATGCGCCCGTAGCGCAGCGATTGCTGGCCGCTGGAACGGCTGGCGACCCAGCCGCCCAGGGTCGACAGCTCCCACGATTGCGGAAAGTGGCCGAGGGTGTAGCCGCGGGCGCGCAATTGGCTTTCCACTTGCGGGCCGGTGGCGCCGGGCTCGAAGGTGGCGATCAGGCTTTGTTCGTCGAGGTCGAGCAAGCGATTCATCCGCGCCAGCGACACCGTGACCACCGGGCGCGGGCCGTGCAGCGGGTTGATGTGCCCGGCCACCGAGGTGCCGCCGCCGTAAGG
The DNA here is from genome assembly GCF_059862525.1 of Pseudomonas sp. MF08875. Taxonomy (NCBI): domain Bacteria; kingdom Pseudomonadati; phylum Pseudomonadota; class Gammaproteobacteria; order Pseudomonadales; family Pseudomonadaceae; genus Pseudomonas; species Pseudomonas sp. MF08875. Next base: position 9,235 of record NZ_JCBCUW010000069.1, on the reverse strand, counting down.
GATCAGGCACAGGTCGCGCTCAGCCGCCAGGGCCAGCAACTCGCGCACCTGGGCGGCGCTTTGCGGGTAGGCCACGGCGTCCGGGTAGAGGCCCGGCTTGCCTTCGCGCAGGGCCAGCCAATCGGGCAGGCTCTGGCCGCGGGCGTGGAGCAGGCGATCCTGGGCTTGCAGGCTGTATAGGGGGTGTGCGGCCAGGCGCGAGGGCGGCACCTGCACCAGGGCCTGTTCCAGGGTCGCGTCCGGCAGTGCCCGCCCGGTGCCCACACGCTGGGCGAGAAACGCCGCACCGTGGGCCGGCAGTTCCACCACTGTGCTTTCTTCGCCCCAGCCATTCCAGCGTCGCATGCGTGTCTTCCTTTGCTGTTCTTATTGGATCGTTCGTCTGGCGCCCATACTAGCCAGCCGCCAGCGGGGCGGGACTGTCCCATCGGGACAGATGGAGTAGCCAATTAAGTCAGCGCGGGTGCGCCATTTACTTTAGTCGCGGTTTGCCATTACCTTTCAGAGCGCTGACGAGCTCACCCGCTGCGCATAAGCCCCATTACCCGGACGTGGACACCCGAACGACTCGTCGCCAGGAATACGATCATGCAGCCCCTCGGCTTTACCTCGATCCCGCCCCTGCTCAAGTACCTGCGCCATGCCGAACAACTGGGCGTGGCCATCACGCCTGCGCTCGACGCCTCGGGCCTGCGCGCCGAGCAACTGAACGACAACACCCTGCGCGTGCCCAACGAGGCCCACGAACGGCTGCTCGAGCACCTGTGCCAGGCCTCGGGCGACCCACTGTTCGGCCTGCACTCGGCGCGTTATGTGCTGCCCAATTCCTGGAGCGTGCTGGGCTACATCACCATGAACTGCGCGACCCTGGGCGAAGCCATGAGCCGCATCGAGCCGTTCGAGAAACTGGTGGGCGACATGGGCACCAGCCGCATCGAGGCCGGTGCCGACCATGTGCGCCTGGCGTGGGACTGCCGCCACCAACCGCCCCAGGTGCGCCGGCACATGATCGAAAGCGTGCTGGCCTCGTGGATGCTCTACGCCCGCTGGATCGCCGACACCCAGGTGTCCCCCGGCGCGGTGTGGCTGGAGCACCCGCTGCCGGCCGGCACGCGCCTTGAGCAATACGAGGATTTTTTCGGCTGCCCGGTGCTGTTCGGGCAACCCTGCTCCGCCCTGCTGGTGCCCCTGGCGTACCTGCAACTGCCCCTGCGCCAGGCCGACCCCAACCTGCTGCGCACCCTCGAAGAACACGCTCTGGGGCTGATGGCCGAACTGGTGGACGCGCCGCTGCCGCTGCGGGTGAAAAACGCCCTGCGCCAACTGCTCAAGGACGGCCTGCCGCGCAAGGAACGGGTCGCCGAACAATTCGCCATGACCGTGCGCACCCTGCAACGCCAACTGCAACAGGCCGGTACCAGCTACCAGCAGATCCTCGACGACCTGCGCCAGGAGCTGGCCGAACACTACCTGCGCCACAGCGACCTGCCGATCCAGGACATCGCCCACTACCTGGGCTTCACCGAACCACGCTCCTTCCACCGCGCCTTCAAAAGCCGCACCCAACTGACGCCGGGGGAATATCGGCAGGGGTGAGCGGGGCAGTACCAGCCGCAAACTTTGGCTTTTTTCAGTGCCGTTGGGCAGCACACCCTGTAGGCCGTTACTGCCGCACCTGGGCGAACTGATCCGCCAGGCACGCCAGCAAGCCTGGCGCGTCGTTGATGTGTTGCAGGTACAAACTGCTGGCAAATTGGCCGGCAGATTGTCGAATACGAACAGCAAGGCACGGCCGAGCCGGCTACGGCAGGCACAACAGGATCGCCCGCGCTGAACCACCGCTCACGCCATAAAGCCTTGGGATTTCGCCTCACCTGCGTTTCAATGCTCGCCTTCGCGCCACCTACAGGACCCCATGCCCATGGCATCGGCAAACAAGCAGCACAAACGCGCCCAACGCGCCAAGACCAAAGCCAAGCAGAACCGCGCCCAGCGCACGGCGCCCAGCACCGATAACCTGGACCCAAACGACTCGCGCATCGATTTCGAATCGGTGGACCTGAGCGAGTTGTTCGACCTCATGCGCGCCGCCCAGAGCGTCAGCCAGCAGGCGATGTGCACGGTGTTCCTGGCCCACCCATTGCTCGCCCTGGTGGTGGAGCAGGAAGGTGAGGAGACCGCCACCGACTTCATCATCGGCGCCCTGCTCGAATACCGGCAGTGGACCACCGGCGAAGACGAGGAAAGCGCCCTGGCGTGGATCGAGTCCGCGCAGTTCCAGACCGACTACGTCGCCGCCTCGCAAGAGCTCGCGGCCGCCAACCTACAGCAAGCGGATTAAGCCCAATGGCATCTGTCAATAAGCAGCAAAAACGCGCCAAGCGCGCCAAGGCCAAAGCCAAGCAACTGCGCATCAATGGCCGCACGCCGATCGCCATGCACGACGACCCGAACGCCCCCGGCGAGCCGATGCCCCAGTACCTGCTGGATATGTTCGCCCGCATGCGCGAAGCCGAAACCAGCGGCCGCCACGAAATGCTGATGGAGCTGCTCAACTCCCTGAGCGCCATCATCAATGACCACCCAGACCTGCTGGACCTGGAAAACGCCGACGACGAAGCCATGGCCGCCACCCACCTGGCTGCCGACATGCTGATCGACTACCGCATGTGGCTCGACAACCTCGACCGCGAGAGCGCCCAGCGCTGGCTCGAAGACCCGCAAGTGATCGCCGACATCAGCACCGCCCTGGACACCTACCGCCAGGCGCTGGAAGCGGTGCAATAACCCTGCACTGGCATCTGTGGGAGCGGGCCTGCCCGCGATGGCGGCCTCACAATCGCTATCGCCGGCAAGCCAGGCTCCTACGGCTGCTCCCACAAAGCCCCCCACAGACGCACCTTTGCCCCCTTAACGCTTCCAACACCCGCCCAAAGCTGGCACCATCGCGACCTTTTTTACGCGACACCCGCCGTAAAACGGTTCAAACAGGTGTTCGGTTGTTGATGGCGCGACAGTCTGCTGTGCCGATGCGACAACCTGCCGCACCCTGGTCGTTTCCGCCGCGCGGGGCTGTTGGCTGTCATTCGAACGCTATGCTAGCTTGGCGCCACGCCAGGAAGGCCGCCCAACAGCAGGAGCACAACAGACAATGAGGACCGCACATGGCCCAGGCCGCGCCCGCGCTTGAAATCCGCAACTTGCACAAACGCTACGGCTCGCTGGAAGTCCTCAAGGGGGTTTCGCTGACCGCACGCGACGGCGACGTGATCTCGATCCTGGGTTCCTCCGGTTCCGGTAAGTCCACCTTCCTGCGCTGCATCAACCTGCTGGAAAACCCTCACCAGGGCCAAATTTTTGTCGCCGGCGAAGAGCTCAAGCTCAAGGCCGCGAAAAACGGCGAGCTGATCGCCGCCGACGGCAAGCAAATCAACCGCATGCGCAGCGAAATCGGCTTTGTCTTCCAGAATTTCAACCTCTGGCCCCACATGAGCGTGCTCGACAACATCATCGAGGCGCCGCGCCGGGTCTTGGGGCAAAGCAAGGCCGAGGCCACCGAGGTCGCCGAAGCCCTGCTGGCCAAGGTCGGCATCGGCGACAAGCGCCACGCCTACCCGGCGCAACTCTCCGGCGGCCAGCAGCAACGCGCGGCCATTGCCCGCACCCTGGCCATGCAGCCGAAAGTCATTTTGTTCGACGAACCCACCTCAGCCCTTGACCCGGAAATGGTTCAGGAAGTACTTAGTGTGATCCGCGCACTGGCCGAAGAAGGTCGCACTATGCTGCTGGTCACCCACGAGATGGGCTTTGCCCGCCAGGTGTCCAGTGAAGTGGTGTTCCTTCACCAAGGCCTGATCGAAGAGCAAGGATCGCCACAGCAGGTGTTCGATAACCCGCTTTCGGCGCGCTGCAAACAATTCATGTCCAGCAACCGCTAACGGAGCTACACGCATGCAGAGCTATAAGAAATTCCTCCTGGCCGCTGCCGCCACGCTGGTGTTCTCGGCCAACGCGATGGCCGCCGAAAAACTCAAGATGGGCATCGAAGCGGCCTACCCGCCGTTCAACAACAAGGATGCCAGCGGCCAGGTCGTGGGCTTTGACAAAGACATCGGCGACGCCCTGTGCGCCAAGATGAAAGCCGAGTGCGAAGTGGTCACCTCCGACTGGGACGGCATCATCCCGGCCCTGAACAGCAAGAAGTTCGACTTCCTGGTGTCCTCGCTGTCGATCACCGACGAGCGTAAGCAGGCCGTTGACTTCACCGACCGCTACTACTCCAACAAGCTGCAATTCATCGCGCCGAAAAACGTCGACTTCAAAACCGACAAGGCCTCCCTCAAGGGCAAGACCATCGGCACCCAGCGCGCCACCCTGGCCGGCACCTGGCTGGAAGATAACTACGGCGGCGACATCAAAGTCAGTCTCTACGACACCCAGGAAAACGCCTACCTGGACCTGACCTCCGGGCGCGTCGATGGCATCCTGGCCGACAAGTACGTCAACTACGACTGGCTCAAGTCCGATGCCGGCAAAAACTATGAGTTCAAGGGCGAGCCCGTGCTGGAAAGCGACGAAATCGGCATTGCCGTGCGCAAGGGCGACCCGCTGCGTGACAAGCTCAATGCCGCGCTGAAGGAAATCATCGCCGACGGCACCTACAAGAAGATCAACGACAAGTACTTCCCGTTCAGCATCTACTGATACTGACTTGCCCCACCGGCGCCCCCGTGGCGCCGGTTGCCGGCAAACCTGCCGCGGTATGAATAAAAACCCATGAATATCGATCTCTACGGATTCGGCCCGGCGCTTGCCGCGGGCGCGCTGATGACCGTCAAACTGGCACTCACGGCGCTATGCCTGGGGCTGGTGCTCGGTCTGGCCGGCGCCTTGGCCAAGACTTCCCCGTACAAGCCCCTGCAATGGCTGGGCGGCACGTACTCGACCCTGGTTCGCGGCATCCCGGAACTGCTGTGGGTCCTGCTGATTTACTTCGGCACCGTCAACCTGATGCGCATGATCGGCGAATGGTTCGGCAACCCCGACCTCGCCCTCAACGCCTTCGCTGCCGGTGTGATTGCCCTGGGCCTGTGTTTTGGCGCCTACGCCACCGAGGTGTTCCGCGGCGCGATCCTGGCCATCCCCAAGGGCCACCGTGAAGCCGGCGTGGCCTTGGGCCTGTCGAAATTTCGCATCTTCACCCGCTTGATCCTGCCGCAGATGTGGCGCATCGCCCTGCCGGGGCTGGGCAACCTGTTCATGATCCTGATGAAAGACACCGCACTGGTGTCGGTAATTGGCCTGGAAGAAATCATGCGCCACGCGCAAAACGGCGTGACCTTCACTAAGCAGCCGTTCACTTTCTATATGGTCGCCGCCTTCATGTACCTGGGCCTGACCGTGCTGGCCATGATCGGCATGCATTTCCTGGAAAAACGCGCCGCACGCGGCTTCGCGAGGGGCACGCAATGAATTGGGAAGTCATCATCAAGTGGCTGCCGAAACTGGCCCAGGGCGCCACGCTGACCCTGGAACTGGTAGCCATCGCTGTCATCGTCGGGCTGCTGCTGGCCATCCCGCTAGGCATCGCCCGCTCGTCACGCCTGTGGTACGTGCGCGCCCTGCCCTATGCCTACATTTTCTTCTTCCGCGGCACGCCGCTGCTGGTGCAGCTGTTTTTGGTCTACTACGGCCTGGCACAGTTCGACGCGGTGCGCGCCAGCGCCCTGTGGCCGTACCTGCGCGATCCGTTCTGGTGCGCCACCGCGACCATGACCCTGCACACCGCCGCCTACATTGCCGAGATCCTGCGCGGCGCCATCCAAGCCATTCCGCCCGGCGAAATCGAAGCGGCGCGGGCCTTGGGCATGTCGCGGCCCAAGGCGCTGTTCTACATCATCCTGCCGCGCGCGGCGCGCATCGGCCTGCCGGCCTACAGCAACGAAGTGATCCTGATGCTCAAGGCCAGCGCCCTGGCCAGCACCGTCACCCTGCTGGAACTGACCGGCATGGCGCGCACCATCATTGCCCGCACCTACCTGCCGGTGGAGATCTTCTTCGCGGCAGGCATGTTCTACCTGCTGATGTCCTACATGCTGGTGCGCGGCTTCAAACTGCTGGAGCGCTGGTTACGCGTCGATGCCTGCCAGGGCCGCTGAGCCGACGGTGCTGGAGGGCGAGCAGTTGCTCGCTCGGTTCCAGGAGCTCGACGCCTTACTCACCGCCCACCAAGACCTGTGGCGGCCACGCCCGTTCACCCACCGCCACTTGCCCTGGGAAAGCGACCACCCAGCGCTGGCCCAGTGGCTGCGCGGCCGCTCCCTGGAGGAGGCCGACGCCAGCCACAACCAGCCGCAGCACCTCGCCGCCCCCGCACCGTTTCCCGACCTCGCCCAGCGTTCAACCCAACTCTGCGCGGTAGGCAGCCTGCCCGTTATCGGGTTGACGCCCGCAGCGGCGCGGCTGGCGGTGGATGTACCAGGGCGCAAATGGCAGCAGATCGAAGCCTTCGCCGCCTGCCTGGACTTCAAGCACCCCGCCAGCCATTGGCTCGACTGGTGCGCCGGTAAAGGCCACTTAGGCCGCCGTCTCCTGCAACCCGGACAACACCTGACCTGCCTGGAGTACGACCCGGCGCTGATCGAGGCCGGCCAGCAGTTGAGCGCCCGCCATCGGCTGCAAGCCAGCCACGTGCAGCAAGATGTCATGGCCGCCAAAGCCGGGTTGCGCCTGAATGCCACCCACACCCCAGTGGCCTTGCACGCCTGCGGCGACCTGCATGTGCGCCTGATGCAACTCGCCAACGCCGCAGGCTGTGGGCAACTGGCCATCGCCCCGTGCTGCTACAACCGCATCCAGGGCGAGCGCTACCAAGCCCTTTCAGCAGCGGCCCAGGCCTCTGCCCTACAACTTTCGCTGGAAGATCTGGCGCTGCCGATGAGCGAAACCGTCACCGCTGGGGCACGAGTCCGACGCCAGCGCGACACCTCCATGGCCCGGCGCCTGGCCTTCGACCTGCTGCAACGGCAACTGCGCGCCAGCGACGACTACCTGCCCACACCGTCCCTATCCGCCGCTTGGCTGGCCAAACCCTTTGCCGACTACTGCCGCGACCTGGCCGCCCTCAAGCACTTATCCACAGTGCCCGAACAAGACTGGCCAGCCCTGGAAGCCGCCGGCTGGCAACGCCTGGCCCACGTGCGCAACCTAGAACTGCTGCGGGGCCTGTTCCGCCGCCCACTGGAACTGTGGTTGGTGCTGGATCGGGCCTTGTTTTTGCAGGAGCGCGGCTACCGCGTGCGCCTCGGGCAGTTCTGCCCTGCGCCCTTGACCCCACGCAACTTATTGGTGCTGGCCGAACGCGACTGATCTGCCGCACAGCCTGTGGATAACTCTGTTGATGGTTTTTCAGGCAAGCCTGTAAATCCCTGGCGTTGCGACGTAAATCAAGCCTGGTCATTTTTTGTTCATAAAATAAAAAGGCGCAAAAACAGTTAGTTAGGCCCCAATGCGAACCGCTCCACAAAACCGCGGCAAATCCGCGCACTTGGCCCACCCGTTGTGCATAAGCACTCTAGCGAAACGTCATAAGCACCCTTGCAAAGCTCAGCTATGGTGTTCAGACGCCAGAGATCCCTGGCGCCCACCGCAAGGAGCGCAACACCCATGAGCACAGTGAACAGTGCGCAACAAGCCGTCGAACTGGTCGCCAACCAGGCCATCGACGCCGCCCTGCAACAGACCTTCGCCGTCGGCGGCGCCATCATCGACAACGCCACCGGCAACGTGATCGTCGCCATGCACAACAACGTCCTGATGCCCTTTCCGGGCGCCGCGCAGCCCTACTTCCTGCCCCACGACCCGACCGCCCACGGCGAGCGGCAACTGGTGGACTGGTACTTTGAAAACCGCGTCGCGATGAACCTGCCCGCGCCCGCGCAACTGACCGTGGTCACTACCCTGGACCCTTGCGCCATGTGCGCCGGCTCCCTGCTCACCGCCGGTTTCAACGTGGCCGTCAGCGCCATCGACGACTATGCCGGCATCAACTACAACAGCGCCTTCAGCTTCCCCACCCTGCCGCCAGCGGTGCGCCAGCAGGCGCAGAACAGCTGGGGCTACTACGCCATCGCCGCGCCGGTCAGCCGCGCCTACCAAGGCGCCAACAGCCCGGTATTCAGCCAACAGACCATCGACAGCGCGGCCTACTACCTCACCGCCTCCATCTTCAACGCCAGCGTCAACACCGTGCGCGACGCCAGCAACAACAGCGGCCTGCCGCCCGCACAACTGCAAAACCCGGCCACGCTCCCGGCCCACAGCAAGGTGCGCCAAGCCCTGACCCAACTGAGCCCCTACGCCCTCACCGTCACCTGCCCGAACCCGCGCGACCCCGGCGCTACCCTGGCCCAACCGCTGCTCAACACCGCGCAAAACGCCGACAGCTTCAACGCCGTCGCCCTGCTCGACCCCTTCGGCAACCTGATCGCCTGCCTGGGCGGCGCGGAAAACCAGTCCCCGATCAAAACCGCATTCATGCAAACCACCCGCGGCTACGCCCTGCTGCGCTGGACCCTGATGAACGACCCCGACCCAGCCGTGCGCGCCGAAGCAGCGCAATACCTGACCCACCCAAAATACGGCACCTTCGTCTTCCTCTACGCCCCGGACCCCAGCACCCCACAAGCCGTAATGACCTTCGGCGCCTACGGCTCAACGATGGAAGGCCCCGTGCCACAGAGCTACCCTTCCAACCTGCAATACGTCCTACCACCGACCAACACCACCCCCCAACAACTCGCCACCCTGGCCCAGAGCTTGCCGCCGTTCTATACCCAAAGCGTACAAGTCGCCCCGGCCCAAGTGCTGGACCAGGGGCTGATCGATGCGGTGAAAAACGGGGTTTGACCCAAGAAATGGCCGGCTCGCCGTAAAAGGTGGGCTGGCCTTCACTGTCACGATGACGATATAAATCCTCCCCAATTGACGGCCGAGGTTCGGCGGTTGAAGCACAACTTTGCTCATGATTTGATTTGCTCAGCATCAAAACGGCTGAGCGTATCGGCGTCATGGGTGAGGACTTCTTCCTCACCTTCAAAAACCTTGCTCTGAATCGCCCCTAGTTTCGTAGACACCTCTTTGCCTTAAACTGAGGCCAATTAGGAGGTGCCATGAGCAACCCGCGTTACCCCGAAGAATTCAAAATACAAGCGGTCAATCAAGTGACCGAAAAGAA
>NZ_JCBCUW010000068.1:0-24481 GCF_059862525.1 Pseudomonas sp. MF08875 | reverse complement strand
TGGCTGGCTGAAGGAGAACCGTCGCATCGTGACGCGCTTCGACAAGCTCGCAACAAGTTTTGCGGCGATGGTCTCATTGGCCTGCGCTATGCGGTGCTTGCGACAATACTTTACGTACAGAGCCTAGCAACACTCATTTACTCAACTATTAAAGCGCCTGGCCAGCTTCTGTTGGCCGGGCTTTTTTTTGGTTCTTTACGGATTACCGGGAAAGACGCTCTTGATCTTCATGAAAAAGAACTCGCTGTACCGGTAGCCATACGCCATGCGCTTGATGACTTTAATTCGATTGTTTATCCCTTCCAGTTGCCCTGTATGCATCGGCCACCTAACTCGGCTCACAATCCTTCGCCAATAGCGTTTCAGTCGTTTTGCAAACTGAACTGGATGCGTTTTTTTTGACTTCAAACCCTTGCGCCGGGCAATAGATTACTTATTGAACATTTTGTAAAAATCCGTAACATTGCCCGCCATGATACTCGAACAGCTCAAAGCCCTGGGGAATGACACTCGCATGCAAATGATGGAGTGGCTCAAAGACCCACTCAGTAATTTCCCACCTCAGGATCATGGCGATCCTGCCATAGGGGTGTGCGTAACCCATTTGCAGCACAAGGCAGGGCTTTCACCTTCTACCGCGTCTGCACACTTAGCTATCTTGCAACGTGCAGGCTTCGTGCTAACCACCCGCATCGGAAAATGGACTTACTATCGACGCAACGAGGTGGCGATTGATGACTTTGCGGCTAGGCTGACCATAGATTTGTAATTTTTAACCCTTCATTTCGTTATTTCGCGTAATTAGAAAACACAAGGAAACCCCGATGAGCAACAAAACAATCTTCGTCCAACCCGGTGGCGGCTATGAAAAGGTTGTGGTTGGCAGCAGCGAAGCCCGAGCCGCAGCCCACGGCGAAATCACCGTGCGCCTGCACGCCAACTCGCTTAATTACCACGACTTCGCGGTGGTCAGCGGTATGTGGGGCCCTAGCGAAAAACGCATCCCCATGGCCGATGGTGCAGGTGAAGTCATTGCTGTCGGCCCAGATGTCACTGAATTCAAGGTGGGTGACTCGGTCGTCAGTACCTTCTTCCCGGAGTGGATCAGCGGCGCGCCACTAGTTGAAGGCTTTGTTAGCGTGCCAGGTGATGGAATTGACGGCTACGCTCGTGAGCAAGTGACTGCCCAAGCCACATCGTTCACCCTCGCGCCGACCGGATACAGCCACGCTGAAGCGTCGACGCTCACCACTGCCGGCCTTACTGCATGGCGCGCTCTGATGGCCGATGACTCACTCAAGCCGGGCGATACCGTGCTCGTTCAAGGCACTGGTGGCGTTTCAATTTTTGCCCTGCAGTTCGCTAAAATGGCCGGCGCTACCGTCATTGCTACCTCTTCAAGCGACGAAAAACTTGAACGTCTGAAAGCACTAGGCGCTGATCATGTGATCAATTATCGCAAAGATCTTAACTGGGGCGAAACTGCACGCGCTCTAACGGGGGGCCGCGGTGTTGATCACATCATAGAAGTCGGCGGCCCTGCGACGCTTGAGCAATCGATGATTGCAATTCGGGTTGCTGGTCACATCTCCGTCATCGGGATACTGAGTGGCGTAAGCGGTGCAATGAATTTTGTACCGGCATTGATCAAGCAAGTGCGCCTGCAGGGTGTGTTGGTAGGCAGCCGCAGCCAGCAGCAAGATATGGTCCGAGCCATCAACGTTAATGGTATGCGCCCGATTATTGATCGTCATTTCCCTATGAGCGAGATTGTCGAAGCGTTCAAGTATCAGGAAACCAACCAGCATTTCGGCAAAATTTGCCTGGATATCTAAGCGCGCATGAATGGCCATGATCCGTATGCCCACCTCAAAGTCGTGCCGAGGTGGCTGCCGACGCAGCGCGAGACAGATTTGCCCATTGCTGTCTGTCGCAACCGGCAGCAGTGGGTCGACTCACCCATGCTGTGCTCCGAGGCAATCAGCTAAGAAGCAGTCATTCTAAGTGCCATGAAACGATTCGATTTAGCCCCTCTAGTCAAAGCAGAATCATTAGGGCTACAACGATTTTGTCATGCAGTTATTGGGTTGAAGAATAGACAATCGTAGGCATTCTCACAGAGCCATGGTCGCTCTCTGCCGGTCATGGTCACGCAACGTGATGGTGAAATCCGATGCAAATGCTTGGTCAGGTCTAATGCAAATGGCTGGGCAAGCCCGTGCAATTACCCACCGTTCTAGCCCACAGATCCGGATAATCCGCCCAGCAGCCGTTCCGGCTCAAGCCATAGTACGGGCAGCGCGATGTTTTTCGTCAAATTTGACGCGTACAGCTCGTTGTCCAAAACTCTGGCGGGCCGCTTGGTTTACGATGGATGTCAAAACTCGTTCCCAGCCTAAGCAATGCTGTAGCAAAATCAGCTCGACTCGAGAAGAGCTGCAATTTGCTCCCCTCCGGCGAGTATCGTAGATCTTTCTTCCTAACGCGGCGGCGATCATCGGACCGACATAATGCTGCGCATCAAATGAAGTGATGGCTGGCTCACGAACTGCGATTATCAAGATTTCGTCGGAGGGCTTGCTCAAAACCCAAAGTAGACGACTGGTCTAATTGTTGGTATGGTGCGTCCATGAATACGATGACCACCACCGATGTACGGCAACACATCCTCGACACGGCTCAAAACATCATTGCCGGGCGAGGATTCACAGCTGTTGGTTTGAGCGAAATCCTTAAATCTGCGAATGTGCCAAAAGGTTCGTTCTATCATTACTTCAATTCCAAGGAAGCATTTGGCGAGGCGCTCTTGGAGAGCTATTTCAGTGACTACATGGTGCAATTGGAAACGCTATTGAACCGTCCAAGTGTATCAGCAGCACAACGCTTGCTGGCCTACTGGGCTACCTGGATTGAAACCCAATCAGCCTGTTATCCCGCCGAGGGGAAATGCTTGGCAGTGAAGCTTGCAGCGGAAGTCAGTGATCTATCGGAGCCAATGCGTATGGTGCTCCAGGATGGCATGGAAGGAGTAATTACTCGTCTCGCCAATGTGGTGAGTGACGCTGTAAACGATGGTTCTCTGCCGGGCGATACTGACACCCGCGGCTTGGCGACCATGCTGTACCAACTTTGGCTCGGAGCCAGTCTAAGGACCAAGGTCACGCGTGATCAGATGCCTTTGCAGGCGGCCTTCGAGACTACTTCTCTGTTACTCAGTCAGGTATCCGACCGATGAAATTTTCAATGTAAAAAATTTACTCAAAAAATATACGACTGGTCTATTTAATCGGAGTTAAAGCAATGTTTAATTTTGACTTCTACAACCCTACGCGAATCGTCTTCGGCAACGAAACCATCAGCCGCCTGGATGAACTGGTTCCGGCTGCGGCCCGCATCCTGCTGCTCTATGGTGGCCAGAGCGCTCGTGCAAACGGTACGCTCCGCGAAGTCCGTGACGCATTAGGCTCTCGGGAAGTGCAAGAATTCGGGGGTATAGAGCCAAACCCCAGCTATGAAACGCTAATCAAGGCTGTTGATCAGGTTCGCACCCATCGCTTGGATTTTCTCCTGGCTGTCGGTGGAGGTTCGGTCATCGATGGCACCAAGTTCGTTGCCGCTGCTGTTGGCTACGAGGGTGATGCTTGGGACATTCTGGAAACGCGGGGTGCAAGTATTCGACGAGCGCTGCCATTTGGCACCGTTCTGACCCTACCGGCAACTGGCTCGGAAATGAACAATGGAGGCGTGGTTACTCGCCGGGCGACACAAGACAAGCTGCCGTTTCGAAGCGCTTACATGTTTCCACAATTCTCGATTCTCGATCCCACCAAAACCCAAACCCTCCCCACCCGTCAACTCGCAAACGGCGTTGTCGATGCGTTCGTGCATGTCATTGAGCAGTACCTGACCTACCCAATCGATGCGCGCGTCCAAGGTATCCGTCCGGCCAAGTCATCTACCCAACCCCGCAAAGCCCAGACATGGTGTGCACTTAAATTTAAGTGGACACCAGTTCCAGCCTTTTAAGCGGGTATTTTATGCAGCCAACACGCCGTTCCTATTCCAAATCCTTCAAGGCCCAAGTCATTCAAGAGTGTGCCCAGCCCGGTGCTTCGATTGCCAGCATCGCACTCAGCCATAACCTCAACGCAAACCTCGTCCACAAATGGATTCGGCTGCAGTCGCAGAAAAGCACAGCGCTGCAACCTGCATTTATTCCGTTACCCGTGCCGCTGGCCGGGGCAAGCTTGCACCCCGCATCATCGAATATCTGCGTTGAAATACAGCACCCGCGCGGCACCGTCACAGTGAACTGGCCCACTGAAAATGCTGCTGCCTGCGCGACCTTTCTTCGAGACCTTCTACGTTGATTCGCATCGACTCCATATGGCTCGCCACCGAGCCGATGGATATGCGCGCCGGTACCGAGACGGCGTTAGCCCGGGTGATTGCGGTGTTCGGTGCGGCGCAGCCGCACTGTGCTTATTTGTTTGCCAACCGCCGCGCCAATCGCATGAAAGTGCTGGTGCATGACGGCTTCGGGATATGGCTGGCAGCGCGCCGGTTAAACCAAGGCAAGTTCCACTGGCCAAGCATTCGTCATGGAGCTGAAATGCAGTTGGACACCGAGCAACTTCAGGCTCTGGTAGTGGGCCTGCCATGGCAACGTGCGGGTTGCGGCGGCACGATCACACTGCTTTAACGACTGCCATTAGCCTATCGGTCTATCGCCGCGAACTACCTGCTCTGGCAAAATCGGCCCCATGACTTCGCTACCCAATCTCGATCACCTGACCCCTGAACAACTGCGCGCCTTGGCGGCGCAGTTGATGGAGCGTGTCGAGACCCTCGACCACCAGGTCGACACGCTGGGCAAGACGGTAGAAACGCTCGACCAACAAGTTGAGACGATGGGCAAGAAGATCAACCGTGATCAAACGCTGATCGAGAAACTGACCCACGAAATCGCCCAGCTCAAGCGCTTGAAATTTGCCAAACGCAGCGAGCAAATGAATCCCGAGCAGGCCAGCCTGCTCGATGACCTGATCGATACCGATATCGCAGCGATTGAAGCAGAGCTTCAAAGCTTGCAGGCAGTGATAACTCCGTCTGAGAAAAAGCAGAAGCCCAAGCGCACCGCATTACCGGCTGAGTTTCCACGCACGCTGATCCATCACGAACCGGACAACACTTACTGCCCATGTGGCTGTGCCCTCAAGCGCATCGGCGAGGATGTCAGCGAGAAGCTGGACTACACGCCCGGCGTATTTACCGTTGAACGCCATGTACGTGGCAAATGGGTCTGCGATGACTGCGAAACGCTGACCCAGGCGCCCGTACCGGCGCAGGTTATTGATAAGGGCATTCCGACTGCGGGCCTGCTGGCCCACGTCATGATCGCCAAGTTTGCCGACCACCTGCCGCTTTACCGTCAGGAATCGATCTTCGGTCGAGCGGGCTTGGCGATTCCACGCTCAACCTTGGCTCAATGGGTGGGCGTGACTGGGGTTCAGTTGCAGCCGCTGGTTGATGCGCTGCGCGACGTGGTGCTCGGGCAGCAGGTTATTCATGCCGATGAAACACCCGTGCAAATGCTCATGCCGGGAACGAAGAAGACTCACCGCTCCTATGTGTGGGCCTACGCCACCAGCCAGTTCTCGGACGTGGCGGCAGTGGTTTATGACTTCAGCCCCAGCCGCGCCGGAGAACATGCTCGCAACTTCTTGAATGACTGGAAGGGCAAGCTGGTCTGCGATGATTTTGGCGGTTACAAAGCCAGCTTCGAACTCGGCGTGACCGAGATTGGGTGCATGGCTCATGCGCGGCGTAAGTTCTTTGAATTGCACGCTACGAATAAAAGCACGCTCGCCGAGCAAGCCCTGCGCTATATCCAGTTGTTGTACGAAATCGAGAGCGAAGTCCGCGATTTTGAACCGGATTTAAGGCGTCGAATACGGCAAGAAAAAGCTGTACCGGTGATGAACATGCTGCACGTCTGGATGATCGCCCAGCGTGACCTTGTGCCCGAAGGCTCGGCCATCAGCAAAGCGCTCGATTACAGTCTGAAACGCTGGGCAGCGCTATCGCGCTACCTCGATGACGGGGCTGTGCCCATTGACAACAATTGGGCCGAAAACCAAATCAGGCCATGGGCCCTTGGGCGCAAGAACTGGCTCTTTGCAGGGTCGCTACGCAGCGGAAAACGGGCGGCAGCGATCATGAGTTTGATCCAGTCGGCGCGCCTGAATGGTCATGATCCGTACGCCTATTTGAAGGATGTTCTCACGCGGCTGCCGACTCAGCGGGCGAGCGAAATCGACCAGTTGCTGCCGCATAAGTGGCGACCGATTTAATCACGCAAGGCGTGATGCCCGGACGCTTACCGTCCAAGATCGTTTTGCCGAAGGTCTTTTACAAACGCTGATCGAAATTGGCCCCCTTGTACTGAAAGAGTCCGCGGACTACAGCACGCGTGCCAACCTCATGTGGACGGCCACTTTGGCGCTCAATGGCCTGATCGGAGCGGGCGTACCACAGGACTGGTCCACCCACATGATCGGCCATGAGCTCACCGCGCTGTACGGCATCGATCACGCACGGACCCTGGCCATCGTACTTCCTGCGAACCTAGAGATTCGTCGTGAAGCCAAGCGCGCGAAGCTGCTGCAGTACGCCGAGCGGGTTTGGCAGATCAGCCAAGGGGACAAAGAACAACGGATTGACATGGCCATACAACAGACCCGGATGTTCTTCGAGAGCCTGGGCTTACCGACGCACTTATCCGCCTACAAGCTCGGCACTGACGCTATAGATGCGCTAATAAACCAGCTCGACACACACCACCTCACCGCACTCGGCGAACACAACAACGTCAGTTTAGACGTCAGCCGCCGTGTGCTTGAAGCGAGCCTATAAGCCAACCTCCAGCACTGCTTATCCACACAGGCAGCGCATTACAAAACATCCACAAGCATGCACAACTGCAAGGTATACGACATGAAGATTCTCCTCGTTCTGACTTCCCACGACCAGCTTGGTGACACTGGCGAGAAGACCGGTTTCTGGCTCGAAGAGCTGGCCGCGCCTTACTACGCCTTCATCGACGCTGGCGTGCAAGTGACCCTAGCATCGCCGAAAGGCGGTCAACCACCCATCGACCCAAAGAGCAATGAGCCCGACTTCCAGACAGACGCCACCCGTCGCTTTCAGACCGATTCAGTCGCCACTCACGCGCTGGCCAACACCGAGAAACTGAGCGACGTGATCAGTTCCGAGTTTGATGCGGTGTTCTACCCTGGCGGCCATGGCCCACTGTGGGATCTTGCGGAGAACACCTTTTCTATCTCTCTGATCGAGCACTCAATCCAATCCGGCAAACCTGTCGGAGCGGTTTGTCACGCACCAGCGGTTTTGCGCCATGTCAAGTGTGTAGATGGCAAACCTCTGGTTGCATGCAAGACAGTAACCGGTTTCAGCAATAGCGAGGAGGCTGCGGTGGGTCTAACTCAAATCGTGCCTTTCCTGGTAGAGGATATGCTCAAGGCAAATGGTGGGCGCTATACCAAGGGTGCTGACTGGAGCGTTCATGTCGAAGTCGATGGGTTGCTCGTAACTGGCCAGAACCCAGCTTCCTCTGAAGCTACGGCTCACTCGCTGCTCAAACTGTTGGCCTGAGACTACGTCAATGTCCGCCTACGTAGTCTTCACACGTGAACACACCACAGACGAGGCTGAGTTGAAACTCTATGCCCGTAAAGCACCGGCGGCACGCCAGGGTCGGAACCTCACACCATTGGCCTTCTACGGCCAACTGGAGGTGCTCGAAGGCGGACCGATTGAGGGCGCAGTCATTCTTCAATTTCCGGACATAGCAGCAGCTCGAGAGTGGTACTCCAGCCCCGCCTACCAAGAGGCACTGCAACATCGTCTTAAAGGTGCGGTTTACAGAGTATTCCTGATTGATGGCATCAATCATTAGTAAATGCACCAAAATATTCCCGCAGTTTAGGTCCTGTCTACTTACCAGCCTCATTAACAAATCAAATTTACTTAAAATTACTGGAGAAACAGCATGGCATACGCATCCGTTAATCCCTATACAGGTGAAGTTCTAAAAAGTTTTCCAGATGCAACAGATATTCAGATTGAACAGGCTCTTGAGGCGTCTCACAACGCATTTCTTGTCTGGAAGAATTGCTCAATCGCAGAGCGTGGGGCCGTCCTTCAGCGAGCTGCCGACCTGCTGCGCGCGCGAGCAAACGACTATGCCCGGTTGCTAACACTGGAAATGGGCAAGATCACTGCCGAAGCATTAGGTGAAGTAGAAATCTCAGCAAGTATCTTTGAGTATTACGTTAAACATGCAGAAGCTTTGTTAACTCCGCAGAAGCTGCCGGTAGCCGACCCAGCCGAGGGTGAAGCAATCTTGGTCCATGAGCCGTTGGGCACTATCCTGGCCATTGAACCATGGAACTTTCCTTACTATCAAATTGCTCGCATTCTCGCACCACAGTTGGCAGCGGGTAATACCGTGCTGCTCAAACATGCTTCAAACGTACCGCAATGTGCCGAAGCTTTCGAACAACTACTGCTTGATGCTGGTCTACCTGCTGGCGCATTCAGCAACATGTACGCAACTCGCCAGCAAATCGAGACAATCCTCAACGACTCTCGAGTACACGGGGTGGCACTGACCGGTTCCGAAGGCGCAGGTGCCATCATCGCCTCCCAGGCTGGCAAGGCACTGAAGAAATCTACATTGGAACTGGGGGGGGCAGATGCCTTCATAGTTCTGCGCGACGCTGAACTGAAAAAGACCGTGAAGTGGGCTGTTGTAGGCCGTCACTGGAATGCTGGACAGGTGTGCATATCATCCAAACGCATGATTGTAGTGGAAGAAGTCTACGATGAGTTCCTGCGCCTTTATGCCGAAGGTGTAGCACAACTGAAGGCCGGCGACCCGTTCGATCCGGAAACAAATCTAGCCCCCCTGTCATCTCAAACTGCCGCCGACGAAATCCGCGCGAAGATTCGTGAAGCAGTCAACTACGGTGCTACGGCCACCGAGGTTGGGCCCAAGGTACCAAGCAAGGGTGCATTTGTTCAACCGACCATTCTGACCAACCTGACGCCTGATAACCCTGCCTACTACTGGGAGTTCTTCGGTCCAGTCTCGATGATCTTACGAGCTAAAGACGAAGAAGACGCGATAGTTATCGCCAACGACTCTCCGTTCGGGCTCGGTGGTTCGGTATTCACCGCAGACGCCCAGCATGGTGTTGAGGTTGCTAAGCGCATCGAGACAGGCATGGTGTTCGTCAATCACCCAACGTCATCGAAAGCCGACCTACCTTTCGGCGGAATCAAAAGATCTGGTTACGGTCGCGAGCTGATTGGTTTGGGAATCAAGGAATTCGTCAACCACAAGCTGATTAACGTCATGGATATCGACGCGCCGTTCTGACTTACATCTTCACCTCAATGCAAACAGGCCTCAGTGCTTTTATGCAGCAGCCCCCCCCCTCTTTGATGAAGAGATCGGGGGGGGGGCTGGACTACGTTGCCAAGCCTGGCGCGCAGCACAGCGCGCTCCCCGCCGATCCAGAAGCAGGCTGAAAAAGTGCGGCGATAGGAATGCCTGCGCGAATACACAACTACATATTGACATATATCAATATCTCAAATAATCTCAACCAAACCCATCACACTTACCTCAGGAGGTAACCCATGCAAAATTCCAGTGATACCCATCCGAGCTACCTTCCCGACAACAGCTACGGCCTGTTTATCGACAACCAGTGGGTGGCGGCCGAAAATGGTGAAACCCTCGACATTATCAACCCCGCCAACGGAAAAATTCTCACCAACATCCCAAACGCCACAGCTGCCGACGTCGACCGCGCGGTGCAGGCCGCAAAACGCGCCTTCGTGACCTGGCGTACCACCTCGCCAGCGGAACGCGCCAATGCGTTGTTGAAGATCGCCGACCTGCTGGAAGCCGATGCCGATCGGTTCGCCGTTCTGGAAACCCTTGATGTAGGCAAACCCATTCGTGAAAGTCGCTCCGTCGACATCCCACTGGCGATTGATCATTTCCGCTACTTCGCCGGCGCAATCCGCAGCCAATCGGATGAGGCGGTCATGCTGGATGAGCAAACACTCAGCATCGCTCTCAGTGAACCCCTCGGCGTCGTGGGCCAAGTGATTCCGTGGAACTTCCCGCTTCTTATGGCCGCCTGGAAGATCGCTCCAGCCATCGCGGCGGGTAACACCGTAGTCATCAAACCTTCTGAGCTAACCCCGGTAACCATCCTTGAACTGGCGAAGATCTTCGCCAAGGTACTTCCGGCCGGCGTGGTCAACATCGTCACAGGCTTAGGCACCTCAGTTGGCCAGGCCCTACTGGATCATCCAGACCTGCGCAAGCTTGCCTTCACTGGCTCGACGCGTGTCGGCGAACTCGTCGCCAATGCGGCAGCGAAGAAAATCATTCCTGCCACCCTTGAACTGGGCGGCAAGTCAGCCAACATCGTTTTCCCCGATGCGAACTGGGACAAGGCCGTGGAAGGCGCAGTCCTCGCCATCCTGTGGAACCAAGGCCAAGTCTGCGAATCCGGCGCACGGCTGTTCGTTCACGAGTCCATCTACGAGCAATTCCTGGCTGAGCTCAAGCATAAGTTCGAAGCTGTGCGTGTGGGTGACCCATTGAACCCAGACACCATGATGGGCGCACAGGTCAGCAAGACCCAGATGGAACGGATCCTCGGCTACGTTGATATCGCCAAACAGGAAGGTGCCGAGGTACTGATCGGCGGCGGTCGCCTTACAGGTGCCGATTACGATGCCGGCTTCTTCATCCAGCCAACGATTCTGGTCGGTGTTCGCAACGATATGCGCGTCGCCTACGAGGAAATTTTCGGCCCTGTTCTGTGCGTCATTCCTTTCAAGGATGAAGCGGAGGTCATCGCCATGGCCAACGACTCCGAGTACGGCCTAGCGGGCGCAGTCTGGACCCAAGACATCAACCGGGCGTTACGTGTGGCACGCGCGGTGGAAACCGGACGTATGTGGGTAAATACCTACCATGAGATCCCTGCCCACGCCCCCTTTGGTGGCTATAAGAAATCTGGCCTAGGACGGGAAACTCACAAGTCAATGCTGGAAGCCTACAGCCAGAAGAAGAACATCTACGTCAGCCTCAACGAAGCACCGCTCGGGCTCTTCTGACCTCGCTGATCCATGTTTTTTTGACCTACAACATCGAATATTTTAGATATGCAGGTAAACGAAATGACACAATCAGAACTTTTTAAAACCACTCAGCTGGGCCCATACACCCTCAAGAACCGTATCGTTCTGCCGCCACTGACGCGTTCGCGCAGCTCCCAACCCGGCAATATTGCGAACGACCTAATGGCCACATATTACCGTCAGCGCAGCGGTGCTGGCTTCATGGTGACCGAGGGCACACAGATCGAACCCCGAGGACAGGGTTATGCCTGGACACCCGGCATTCATAGCCCAGAACAGATACAAGGCTGGCGTAAGGTCACCGACGCTGTTCACGCCGAAGGGGGGGTGATCTTTGCTCAACTTTGGCATGTAGGCCGCGTGTCACACACATCGCTGCAACCCGGTGGTGAATCGCCCGTCGCGCCATCAGCCATCCGCGCGGACAACGTCAAGGTGTTCATCGAAACTGGACCCGGCACGGGTGCACTGGCCGACCCATCGACCCCACGAGCCCTGTCCACCAAGGAGGTAAAGGAACTGGTTGAGCTCTACGCCCAAGCAGCCCGAAATGCTTTGGACGCAGGTTTTGACGGGGTGGAGCTTCATTGCGCGAACGGGTACCTGGTAAACCAGTTCATTTCGGCCCATACCAACCAGCGTGATGATGAATATGGCGGTTCGCTGCAGAACCGTCTTCGCTTCCTGCGCGAAATCACCCTGGCCGTTGCTGGTGTCGTCGGCAAGGAGCGCATGGGCGTTCGCTTCGCCCCGCTGTTCGCGACCACAGACGAAGACCGCGTATACCTTGGCCTGGTCGAAGAAGATCCTCACCAAACCTACATCGAGGCAGTGAAGATCCTCGAGGAAGTGGGCATTGCCTACCTGTCGCTCGCCGAAGCCGATTGGGAAAACGCACCCGAGCTGCCTGAGACGTTCCGGGAAGATGTTCGTAAGACCTTCAGCGGCAAGATTCTCTATGCCGGCAAGTACACCGCTGAACGAGGAAATCGCGTGATAAAAGCTGGCTGGGGCGACCTGATCGCTTTTGGTCGCCCCTTCATTGCGAACCCCGACCTGCCCGCTCGTATCGCCAACAACTGGCCGCTTAACCCAGTTGATCCAAGCAGCATGTACGGCGGTACCGATAAGGGCTACACCGACTACCCGACTTACAAATCCTAAACGCTCAATGCCACGCCCCATAACTCAGGGGCGTGGCTCAGCGTTTGCTGACCGAGGAAGTTAAGCATGTACCAACCGAGCACGATCCCCTACCAAGAGCATAGGGGATTCAAACGAACCTTCAGGCAGGGTCATCTAAGCCTTGGGCTGTTCTTTCCCCTAGAGGCTTTCGAAGGTGATACACCGAGCATGCTAGATCAGGTCGCGCTGGCCAAACGTGCAGAGGCACTTGGTTTTTCGGCGCTCTGGTTTCGCGACGTCCCACTCAGGGACCCAAGCTTCGGCGATGTCGGCCAGGTTTTCGACCCTTGGGCGTATCTGGGCTACATGGCAGCCCATACAACAGAAATCGCACTAGGTACCGCCTCCATCGCCCTTACTTTGCGTAATCCCTTGCACACGGCAAAGGCCGCAGCGAGCATTGATCAGTTGAGCGGAGGTCGCTTGCTCCTGGGAGTAGCCTCTGGCGATCGTCCCGTGGAGTTTCCCGCATTCAGCATTGATCCAGAAAAGCGTGGCGAGACCTTTCAAGAAAACTTCAATGTGATACGCCAAGCCCATCGAACACACTTCGAGCCCATTCGCTGGAGTGGCGGCGAGTTAGTGGGGGCCGACCTCGTTCCCAAACCTACGACTCGGGAAATACCGCTATTCGTAACCGGACACAGCCGCCAGCCGCTCGATTGGATCGCACGTGAAAGCCATGGATGGATCAACTATCCACGTCCGCCAAAAATACAGCGACTGATCGTGGAGGATTGGCGACAGGAAATAGTTAAACAGTGTGGCACTATCTACAAGCCGTTCTTGCAATCGCTTTATATCGACCTGGACGAACACCCGTCCACGCCGCCCTCGCATATCCATCTAGGATTTCGACTAGGACGTAACCACCTTCGGGCCTTGCTGGATACACTTCAGGAAATCGGTGTAGATCACGTCATCCTGAACCTCAAGTATGGTAAACGCCCCGCAGCAGAGGTTATCGAGGAACTTGGCAAGCATATCGTCCCGCAATTCGGCGTCCAGGCTTCTGATAGTGCTGCCTGACAGAGCAACAATACTTCAGCCAGGAGCGGCCAGTCCTTGCAACAGACGGCGGGCGCAGAGGTCACGTCAATACCTTCCATTTTTCTGCGCAAACCCGGAAGATATCTAAATATCGCAAAAAACAGGTATCAAAATTCCATGACCATTGACGTCAACGAAGCACTGAAAGCATTGGCAAACCCGATGCGCCTTGCCATCCTCAATTGGCTCAAGGATCCCAGGACAATCTTTCCAGAGCAGGAGGTCGACCCAGAAACGGTAGGCGTGTGCGTCAGTATCATCCAAGAGCGCACGGGCCTCTCGCAGTCCACCACATCGCTTTATCTCGCAGCTCTGCAGCGCGCGCAATTGGTGACATCGCAGCGGATCGGCCCCTGGACCTACTACAAACG
This sequence comes from Pseudomonas sp. MF08875, assembly GCF_059862525.1. Taxonomy (NCBI): domain Bacteria; kingdom Pseudomonadati; phylum Pseudomonadota; class Gammaproteobacteria; order Pseudomonadales; family Pseudomonadaceae; genus Pseudomonas; species Pseudomonas sp. MF08875. The sequence continues at coordinate 10,625 of NZ_JCBCUW010000068.1, read as the reverse complement.
CCACGACGAAAATATCGATGCCTTTTTCAAAGCGCTGCAAGAAAAAATCTAAGGCTGAAGAAACCTTGTATTTCTGGCTGATTTCAGTGCTTGCCGATTTCAAAAACAGCAATCTGACCAAGTAACGATCAACTAACCCGTTCATTTATGAGTTTTTAGCCGCAGCGAGCATTTGGTAGCGGGCATACTCTGCATTACGCCCCCATCTCGCCTGGGGTGATCAGCAAATACCGGCCAGCCAGGACATGTGCAGGTTCGACAGATCGAACAACTTGACCTGTGGCGCGGCGTTCTTCACTACCCAGTGGAAACGCACTTTGGTTTCGCCAAACTGCCACTTAATCACTCTGAAACCGGAGCGGTATACGCAAAATACTGCACATTCCAGAGAGAAGCGCGAAGCCTCCTAGTGGTTTTTTACGGCCGGCCCTCTTCTTCAGGGGGCAGCATAGGATTTTTTCAACATGACAGAACCGCACCGCAAGCCTGAATATGTCGGCCTAGTTCTCGCCGCCGGCTCCGGGCAACGCTTCGGCAGCGACAAACGCCTTGCCCAGCTGGCAGACGGCAGCAGCCTTTTGCGCGCGACGTTGTTGCGCGCGAAAGAAGCCTTCAGCGATGTTCGAGTCGTATTAAAGGCTGAGGATGATGCACAGGCCTTGGCTATTCCGCATGACATTCATCTGGTACGTGCGGCCCACGCCAAACAGGGCATGGGCTCAAGCCTGGCCGCCGGCATCCAGAGCCTGGCAAATACGCAGGCCACTGCGGTGGCGGTGCTGCTCGGGGATATGCCGTGGATTACTCTCGCAACGCTGTTGCAGTTGCGCGCGCATGCGCACGCTGAACATATTGTTGTCGCTTACTGCGATGGCCAGTGCGGACACCCCGTGTTGTTCGGCCGGCGCTTTTGGCCGGAGTTGATGCAACTGCAAGGGGAGAATGGGGCCAAGGCTTTAATCGCCACCCATGCGCAACAGGTGATAGAAGTGACGCTTGCTGACAGGGGCATCCTGCTGGACGTCGACAAGCCGGCCGACCTTAGCCACCCACCGATTTCATAATCAGGGCACTGCCGGTAAAAGTGGCGTCTTGTTTGTCCTGCAGCGCACGACTGAGCAACCCTTTCAGTTGCGGCTGCGCCTGCTCAGTCGGCAGATCCAACAGCGCGCCCATAAAATGTCCGCGATTGGATGATAGGCATCCGTATAACCAGCCCGTAGACGACAACCGCAGACGACTGCAGCTCCGGCAAAAGGGCGCGCTTTCGTTGGCAATAATACCGAACGCCCCGCGCTCGCCCACGCTATAACGCAGCGCAGTGGCATCTAGCGCTGCCTCGGTTTGTGTGAAGACATAACACTCGCCGATAAGCTCCAGCAGCTCGCGCTGGCCGACGAACTGGGTACGAAAAGCCTCTGCATGCTGGGCCAGATGGCCCATGCGCATCAGCTCGATAAAGCGCAATTCGTAGCCCTGCTCCAGGCAGAACGCCAACATGGGCATGACCTGGTCGAGGTTGCTGCCACGCATCGGCACCATATTGATTTTGATGCTCATACCAGATCGACGCGCCAGCTCAATGCCGTTAAGCACAGTCTGCAGATCGCCGCCCTTTGCGATCTTGCGGAAGGCGCGCGGGTCAAGTGTGTCGAGGGACACATTGACCCGCTGGATGCCCGCGCTGCGCAATAACGGCAACTTGCCGGCCAGCAATTGTCCATTAGTGGTCAGGCTGATGTCCTGCAACGCTAGCGCACCGATGCCCTGCAGAAAAGGCTCCAGCCGATCACTCAGCAGCGGCTCACCGCCGGTAATGCGCAGCGCGTCGATACCGGCGACATCCCTGAGCAGTTCGACGGCGCGCAGCATCGACGCGGCCGCCAGCTCATCACGCGCGGCCACCAAGCGGCGGCCATCGGCCACACAGTAGGTGCAGGCGTAATTGCAGGCAGCCGTGAGGCTCAGGCGAAGTTTGCGGAAACGCCGACCCTGTCGATCGACGATCACCCTGCCATGTCCGTGTCGAAGCCAGTTGCTGACTCGCCATCCTCAGCCAACGCCTCCAGCACATAAACCTGACGATCGCTCAGCAGCTCGCCAAGGGCATTGGCCATGGTCGTGTAATGGGGCATCTGCCGATGAAGCGCTATCGCCTCATGGCTTGCCCAGCGCTCGACGAAGACAAACCGTCCGACCTGTTCAATGCACCGACTCAGGACGTAAGACAGGCAACCGTCTTCGGCCCGCGAGGGCTGCACGCAAGCTCGCAGAATCTGCTCGACCTGCTGCTCTTTGCCGCCTTTGGCGGTCAGTATCGCTACAACGCGTATGGTTTGATTCACGCTGATAGGTTCCTCGGTTGATCAGTCGTCAAGGCTGCACGGCGAACCGCCGATAAGCCTCTGCAGCAAAAGCGATTTCGGTTTCGGTCTCGCTAGCGATCAGCACTGGGTCGCTATCATGGATACTCGCGGACCTGAAACGCAGGCTGCCACCATTGCGACCATTGAGCACCGCCTGAATTTCCGCCAGCATCGCCATAGCCACGCTTTCCGGAGTGTCGCCGCCCAGGTCCAGGCCAATCGGATAATGCAAACACGCCAGCCCTGGCAACTCGCCCTGCTGCTCGTGGATACCGGCCAGCAGGCGCTCGGTGCGCTCACGCGGGCCCAACTGCCCTACATAACAGGGCTCACTGTGCAACACTCCCTGCAGCCAGTGCGCGTCTTGCACCAAGCTGTGAGTCATCACCGCCACCGCTGCGCCGCGTACAAGTTCACGGTAGGCGAAAGGTTGCTCAACATCGCCAACCAGCACCTGGTCAGCGTCGGGAAAACGCTCTGCTCGGGCAAAGTGTGACCGCCCATCGATGATTGTCACATGCCAGCCCAAGAGCTTGGCCATGCGCACCAGCGGCTGGGCATCATGGCCCGCACCAAACACTACCAAACGCCGCACGGGCGGCAGGTACTCCATAAGCACTTCAATCTTGCCGGTGCCATTCGGGTAAAGATATCGGGATGACTTTCCACGCACCAAGGTCTGTTGGAGATCAATCCTGATCTGCTCAGCCAGCGCCGACTGCAGCAACTCGCCCTCGGCGCTTTGTCCTGACACTAATAACAGGCGATCACCTAACCGGTGTGAACCATCAGCCGAGCTGGCGATCACCGTGGCGATGGCCGCCGGTTGCTGGGTGTCGCGAACGCCAAGCAACGCAGTAATCAACGCGCAAGGACCACTGGCAGGCAGCCGCTCGAACAATACGTGAACCTTACCGTTGCAGCCCAGCCCGAAACTAAGCGCTTCCTCACTGCCCTCATCCGCCTCGGAGGTGCTGTAGCTACGCAGTGCAGGCCCAGCTTCAGTTAACCACCAGGCTTTTCTGGCGACTTCCGCTTCCAGGCAGCCACCACTGATGGTCCCCTCGGGCCTGCCGAAGCGCGAAACTAGCATCCGCGCTCCTGGTCGCCGATACGCAGAGCCGTCGACTTTTACCACGGTCGCAAGCACCGCTTCTCGGCCAGCATTGCGCTCCGCCAGGAGTACATCCAGCAGTGGAATCAGACAAGACATGAGGCACCTCGGCTCAATGAAGGGACTCGGTACGGCGCTTAGCCACAGCTTGCTCCGATACCTGCGCACCAGTCTCGCCAAAGCGCTTCAGTACGAAGCTGCTCAGCGCAGCCAATTCCTGGTCGGAGTAAATGGTCCCGAACGACGGCATGCGTCGATCTACCCGGGTGTCGGTCGAACCATGCCCATTTAGCAGGATGCCCAGCAAATTACTGGCGGCAGGATCGTTGACCGTCTTTAGACCCCGTAGCATGGCAGTCTGACTCTGGTTTCCGGTCCCGTCCCAGCGGTGACAACTAGAACAGGCTTCGGCGAACAGTTTATTGCCAAGGGCATTGTCGCCCCCCTGCGGTGCAAGCTTAGCCTGCTGCGGACGAGCCACACCTTCGCTGCGCGCCGGTGAGTCCTTGAGATAAACGGCGATCGCGTGACGATCGGCGTCGGTCAGATGGCTCAGACTGTGCTCCACCACCTCCGCCATCGGCCCGGTGGACAACCCGAATCCTGGCGCCGCGCCGTCCTTCAAGTAACGCGCCAGCACGTCCGTGGGCCAGGCACCGACGCCATGTATCGGGTCAGAGCTGATGTTGTAAGCGTTCCAACCCTGTATCAGGTTACCGGCAAGCGAACGGTCTTTGCTGACAGCTTGGAACAGGTTCCGAGGCGAATGGCACTCACCACAGTGGCCAGGACCTTCCACTAGGTATTTGCCTCGATTCCACTCGGTAGAGTGCTGGGCCTCGGTTTCAAATTGCTTGTCGTCCAGGAACAGCATATTCCAGAAAAACATCCCCCAACGCTGATTGAACGGGAAGTTCAGCTGGTTCTCTTGAGCCACCTGCTCGATTGGCTCCAGGCTATCGAGATAGCTTTTGATGGCCAGGATGTCGTCACGCGACATCTTGCTGTAGGACGTATAAGGGAATGCTGGATAGTAGTGTTTGCCATCGCGCCCCACGCCGGTTCGCAGCGCGCTAACGAACTCATCATCAGTCCAGGCTCCGATGCCAGTTTGCTTATCTGGAGTGATATTGGGCGAAAAAAGCGAGCCGAATGGCAGCTTAAATTCGACACCACCGGTGAAGGGTTTACCACCGGGCACGGTATGGCAAGCCACGCAATTTGCAGCGCGCGCAAGATACTCGCCCCTGGCAAGTAAGTCCTCCTGCGCATACGCAAACTGCGCCACCAGGAATCCGCTAGCGAGCAATAGCCAACTTGTTATCAAATTCATGAGTAACTCCTCAAACCGGATAGTAGCCAGCACGGCTAAGTGGTAACCGACGAATGCGCGTACCGGAAGCAGCGTAGAGAGCGTTAACCAAAGCTGGACCGATCAGCGCAGTACCGGCTTCCCCGACTCCGCCCGGTGCTTCCAGGCTAGGCAGCAGGTGCACCTCAACTGCTGGCGCCTCACTTATGCGCAGCTGCCGATAGTTGTGGAAGTTGGTCTGCTGAACCTGACCGTTCTCGATAAGAATTTCGTTGAACAACGAAGCAGACAGACCGAATAATGTCCCACCTTCAACCTGCGCCAAGACCGACGTCGGGTTAGTCGCGAAGCCGCAGTCCACAACACTGATCAAGCGTTTAATGCGCAAGCCAAATTCACCCTGCATCTCAAGCTCAACGAGAGTTGCTACATAGCTGCCAAACACCGAACTTACTGCCACACCCCGACCCTGCCCAGCAGGTAAAGACTGGTACCAGTCACTCTTCTCAGCAAGTAAGCGCAGCACCGCCTGGGCACGTGGCTGGTCCGCCAACAGCTCCAAACGGTAGACCACCGGGTCGGCCTTGGCATTGTGCGCCAGCTCATCAATAAAACACTCAAGGGCATAGGTCCCCCGCAGAGGGCCGACGCCTCGCCACCAGGACACGGGCACGACACTCGGCTCCTGGCGGATATAGCGAACCTGCAAATGCGGCAGGCGGTAGATGGGTTCCACCGCGACTTCAACGGCATCGGCATCCACGCCGCTGGGAGGCAAGCTGCCGGCATAGCGGGCGAGAATCGAGGCACCAGCGATACGGTGTTCCCAGCCCAGCGGACGCCCCTGCTTATCGAGGGCGGCTTGCATACGATCGGCATAGAGCGGCCGATAGAGGTCGTGGGTCATGTCCTCCTCACGGCTCCAGACCAGCTTGATCGGGTAATCGACCTGACGCGCGATGGCCACTGCTTGGGTGATGAAGTCGAACTCCAGACGCCGGCCAAATGCCCCACCGATCAATTGATTGTGCACCTGGATTTTTTCCAAGGGCAGCCCGGTGACTTGGGCGGCCGTCTGTTGGGCGAAGACCGGCACTTGGGTGCCCACCCATAGCTCGCACGCATCTTTACGCACATGGACCACGCAGCTCATGGGCTCAAGCGGCGAATGCGACAACAGCGCTTGCTCGTAAACGGCCTCGAACTGGCTGGAAGATCCCTGTTTGGCTTGCTCAATATCGCCTGTGCGCTTAGCGACCACGCCATCACGGCTACTTGCGGCTAGCAGCTCCTGGTCCAGTTGCTTTGATCCGATAGTAGCGTTCGACCCAAGTTCCCACTCGATCTTTAACGCTTTGATGGCCTGCTGGCAGGCCCAAAAGTTACTTGCGGTAACGGCCACGGCATTGTCCAAACGCACGATGTCGCGCACCCCTAACACCCGTCGCGCCTCAGTTTCATCAACCGAACGCAGCCGTCCGCCATACACCGGACAGGTGATGCTGGAGGCCACCAGCATCCCAGGGATTTGCAGGTCAATGGTAAAGCGCGCCTTGCCGTTGACCTTCGCGGGCGTGTCCAGGCGTTGCGCGGGAGTGCCCAACAGCTTGAACTGCTCGGGGGTTTTCAGCGGCACCGCGTCGGGCAACGGCAGCGTCGCAGCGGCCTCGACCAAATCGCCGTAGTCAGCCTGCAGGCCTTTGGGGCCAAACACCTGGCCATTCTGCGCATGACACAGGCTCGGCGCGACGCGCCATTGCAGCGCTGCCGCCTGAATCAACAGAATGCGCGCTGTAGCGCCCGCCCGACGCAGCGGCTCCCAGGTGTAACGGGTAGAGGTCGAGCCACCAGTGGCCTGAAACTGAAGCAGGGTATCGGTATACAGTGCGGAGTTCGGTGGGGCCTCCTGGATTACTACCTTATCCAAATCGACCTCAAGCTCCTCCGCCACCATCATTGCAATACCAGTTTGCGCGCCCTGACCCATTTCAATCTTCGGCGAGATCACCGTGACCACGCCATCTGGGCCCACCCGCACAAAGGCCCCGAACCCCTCAGCGGAGCGATCACCCAGCCGGCCTAAGGCAGCAGCCTCGGAGGCAGCGCTTTTGGACACCAACGGCGGTAGCCAGGTACTCAACACCAAGCCGCCGACCGCGATACCGCTGCCTTGCAAGAGACGGCGACGGGACATATCAACATTCATTTCGATTGTCTTCTTCATCTCACGCCTCCTCTACACGGCCAACACTGTGGATGGCTGTGCGAATACGGGTGTAGGTGGCGCAGCGACAAAGATTGCCTGCCATTGCAGCATCAATCGCCTGATCGTCTGGCGCGGGCTGGCTCTGCAGCAGAGCAGTGGCCGCCATGATCTGCCCTGACTGACAGTAACCGCATTGCACCACCTCATGCGCCAGCCAAGCCTGTTGAACGGCTTGACCGACAGCAGTCTCACCGATGGCTTCAATGGTGGTGATTGAGCGGCCCGTCAAAGCAGCAACAGGGGTCACGCACGAACGTATCGGCTGACCATCAAGATGCACGGTGCAAACGCCACACTGAGCAATACCACAGCCGTATTTTGTCCCGGTGAGGCCAAGCACATCGCGTAAGACCCAAAGCAGAGGCATATCCTGCGGCACGTCGACTTGGTGCGACTGTCCATTGATGATTAGCGTTTGCATCTTCATTCCTCAGACTAGTATTTTTAATGCCGACAACCTTAGTTATCGCTTTAATCATGTGGGTGCGGTATGGGAAGCAGGCCAAAACAGCCTCATACGTTCACGAATTAATCCGCCTTAAACGGGCAACCAACCACCCGGCCAGCGGAAAGGAGACAAGCTGGGTGATTGGTACCAATACCAGCACCTCCACCAATACCATTACTGGGAAACTCAAATCACGGGTCAGCGGGGCTAATATACTCAGCACCAACAAAAGCGTTGGGTAAAGCCCCAAGCAGCCAACCAGTACACGCCAGAACGCGGCGTTTATTTGATGCGAGCGCTTACTGCGTGCGTGCATAATCCCCCCACAGGCATTACTTGTACTTAGTGGCCTGGATCTTTTTAAATAAAAAAGCCCTACCAGCAAGGAGCTTGAGCTGGCAGAGCAAAAAACACTGTCATTCCAACAACAGGCAATCAGTCTTCACTTACCCGAACCACTAGCTTGCCAAAATTACGCCCCTCTAGCAGGCCGATAAAGGCCTTAGGCGCCTCCTCTAGACCACTCACCAATTCTTCACGATACTTAATCCGGCCCTGCGCAAACCAGCTTGACATATCGTTAAAGAATTCGTCGTAGCGGTGCGCGTAATCATCAAAAATAATGAAGCCTTGGACTTTAATACGCTTACGCAGAATAGCCCCCATCAAGGCAGGCGAGCGATCTGGCCCGTCGGGTAAAGCGGTATCGTTGTAGTGCGCAATAATTCCGCAGACCGGCACTCGGGCCTTGGCATTGAGCAGCGGCAGCACAGCATCGAAGACTTTTCCACCGACATTCTCGAAGTAAATGTCGATACCCGACGGGCAGGCCTTGGCCAGTTGCTCGGCGAAGTCCGGCGCTCGATGATCGAGGCAGGCGTCGAAACCTAGCACCTCGACAGCATGCCGGCACTTTTCCGCCCCTCCGGCCACACCGACCACGTGACAGCCCTTGATCTTGCCGATTTGCCCGACAGTCGCACCGACCGGCCCGGTAGCAGCCGCCACCACCAGCGTTTCACCCGCCTGCGGCCGACCAATATCCAGTAAGCCCATGTATGCGGTGAAGCCTGGCATTCCAAATATGCCCAATGCATAAGACGGCTGCGCTGGCGAATCGCCCAAAGGGGTCAGGTCGCTGCCATCAGACAGCGCATAGTCCTGCCAACCACTAAAAGACAGCACCCAGTCATTCACTTTATAGGCATGATGCTTTGAGGCAACCACACGACATACAGTGCCCCCCACCATTACTCCGCCCACTTCGACAGGAGGGGCATAGGACGGCGCATCACTCATGCGACCACGCATGTAAGGGTCTAGCGATAGATAGATAGTACGCAGAAGTACCTGCCCCTCTGCGGGTTCAGGAATTGGACCTTGTTCAATAAGAAAATTCGCTTCGACAGGCGCACCATGTGGACGCGATGCCAGAACAACGCTTCGATTGATTTGCTTTGATTGAGACATCTTCACACTCCTTGGATGGCGGGGAAAAACAACCGCATCAACGGAAAAATTAGACCAGTCTGCTATTTTTCACATAAAAAAGCCACCCTACCGAGGCGGGAGGGTGGGCGATCTCGTAATCACGCCTCCTCAGGGACCAGCATCATCAGAGTAGTAGCCATGGCATTTTCTAGCGACCGACTGTTACGGTGCAGCTTGCTCAGCAGGCTTGCACCAAGCCAAAGCTGGTATAGCGCCAAGGCCGTTCGGTAAGCATCACCTTGCGGCAAAGAACCGTCTAGTTGACCCTGCTCAAGACAGCCAGAAATACGTTCAATTATCTGATCTGTTCCGTCACGGAGAGTGAGGCGCATAACCTCCGAAAGATCTGCAACCTCAGCGCTCAGTTTAACTACAAGACACTTTTGCTCATCGCAGGGCTTACAATAGCTTTCAAGCCATTTCTGCCAATATCCCATAAGCCGCTCACGGGCTGTATTGCCGGTAGCGGCAAATCGTTCATCCATGTTCGCCAGATAATTGCGAAAGTAATCCTCGAGCAAGCACTGCCCGTACTGCTCCTTGGATTTGAAGTAATGATAGAACGAACCTTTTGGCACACTTGCGGCTTGCAGAATCTCGTTAAGCCCAACACCCGTGAACCCCTTAACCACCATCATTCGGTGACCCGTATCGAGCAAATGTTGGCGCGTATCATCGTAACGTGGTTTCATCAGTGCAAGCTACCATAAAATAGACCAGTCGTCTATGTGAGATTTTTGCTCCAGATATTGTAGCAATTGTTGATGGCCGCCGCAGGTCTAAACACCAACCCACGCTCGGCATCCTCATAGCGCCGCAGTACACGCAAAGAACCAATCCTAAGCCTCCCAAAGCTCCTTGGATTTCTGTGGGCGCACTCCTCTCTCGCTAGAAGACAAGCATCGAGATGCAGATCTCAAAGGACTCGGAGCGGACCGTAAGTGCTATCGGAGCATTCAGCCCACCAGAATAGTAGACTGGTCGCATATTGACAGATACAATTTCTTGCCTACTCGTTGCGAGTCCGCAAATTAACTATCGATAGCCTCAGACAATGCACATTTCCCTTACCGAGATCACTCAGAAGGCGTAAAAATGATGATAAAACTTCACCACCTCAATGACTCAAGGTCGTTTCGTATTCTGTGGCTGCTGGAAGAAATAGGCCAACCATATGAAATTATTCGGTATCAGCGTGATAAAAAAACACATCTAGCCCCCGAGACACTGAGGGGCATTCACCCCCTAGGCAAATCTCCAGTTATCGAGCTTGATGGAAAAATAATTGCGGAGTCAGGCGCGATCGCAGAAATCCTGATAAAAAAATTCGCACCTCATTTAGCACCAACAGAAAGCTCTGCAGAATACCTTGACTACTTACAATGGATCCATTTCTCAGAAAGCTCGGCAATGCTTCCGTTCTTACTGAAAATATTTAATGAGTTTGAAACACAATCTGGAACCGAACTAAAATTCCTTAACAACTACGCCGAAGCTGAATTCGGCGGTTGCAGGATCTGAGTGCAACACGGTTATTGAATTGAAGCGGGAGCATCATGCCGCATCACCACGGCTTCTTGCATCACTTCGCCCATCACCTCGATCGGGCATTTGAAGTCGAAGCGTTT
>NZ_JCBCUW010000067.1:0-25121 GCF_059862525.1 Pseudomonas sp. MF08875 | reverse complement strand
ACCGTCGAAGCCGTCAATCGGACAGTAGCGAGGATCAATCTACGCCCGCGCAAGCGCTTGGGCTGGAAGACGCCGTACGAAGTGCATACAGGGGTGAGCGTTGCACTTATGTGTTGAATTCAGGGGGGGATGGATGGGTTTGCCGTGTCGATGACGCCGTCGCGGCGCACGTAGACCCACGCCTGGGCGTGGCCCAACAAGGCATTGATGCGCCGAGGCTCAAGGACCTTGAGCAGCGCCTGTAATGACGTTGAGTCGTAGAAGCGCAGCAACCCGGTACGGTGTTTAGAAAGGGCCACGTTGGTTTTTCGACTCAGGCCCCGGGCCAGTTGCTCGCGGGGCAAGGCACTGACCAACAGGGTAAAGGCGAAAGGGCGGCGGGCCAGGGAGCGCTCCAGCAGCGACGCCACCCAATGGTGCTCATACGGCATCAACAGGCCACAGATTTCGGGTGCGCTGGCTTCGGGCCGGCCTTTGAGCAGGTTGTCGATTTGCCGGCACGCGAGCAGGTCTTTCCACGGGAGCGCATTGATAGATAACTGTGCCGCATCGATCAGTAGGTAGCGGGCCAGTGTGGGGTGGTTGTCGTGGGCTTGTTGCGCGGCCAGGTGCCAGCGCGCCAGTAAGGTCGGCATGTTTTTATCCTCTGGGCGAGACGTTTCGATGCAAGCGCGCCAAGTGGCGCAGGCATGCCACGCACACGGGTGGGTTGAGGGCGGGCAGCGTGGGCGCGGGGCGTTGGGCTGGCCCGGTCAGCGCATGGTGCTGTGCCTTGAACGTCACGCTGCCCGGCGCCGTGATTTCAATGTTGCCTCCCCTCAGGCGGATGGCTGCGCCCTGCACGTGCAACAACACCTGGCGGTGGCCCTGCACCCGGGCGCTGGCCTGGGTACTGCGCATGTGCAAATCCCGTTGTGCGGCGACATTGAGCGTGTCGCTGCGCGCTTGCAGGCTGACCGCGCCCGTGGCCGCGTGCAGGGCGATGCCGGGGGTGGTCACGGGGCCGTGCTCGGCGGCGGCGCCACGGGTAAACAGGACCAAGCCGTTTTCCGCGAGAAAACCGCAGTGGCCTTGGGCGGTAAGGTTGAGGTGCCCGCCGGCATTGAGCAGGCCATGGCTGCCCGCGGCCCAGATTTGATCTTGGGCGGCCAGGCTCAGCACCCCGGCCTGGCCGTACAGCGCCAGCATGGGTCGGCTCCAGGCGACGGCTTGCCCTTCACCGCCGCCGATACCTGCCGCGCTGGGTTGCCCTGCGCAGGTTGCCGCCAGGCTTGCCAGGCTGCTGCGTAGCGCTTGGTCGACGGGCAGCTGTGCCGCATCGGTGGGCCACCCGGCATTTTGCCGATGGGCACTGGCGGCCAATTGCTGCACTTGGGCCTGGGCTTTTTCCAATTCGGCGAACAGGCCTTGGGCCTGCATTTGCTGGTCGGCCGGTTCGGTGCTCAGCAGTAATCCTGCGCCGGCGCGCACCGCGCCCTGGGCCTGGGTGTGCAGCTCCATGCCATAACCCCGGTCGGCCAGGCGCTGGTTGTCCTGGGTCAGTTTCAGATGGCCCAGGGTCAGGCCGCTGTGGTAGTCGCTGGTGTACAGGTGGATGCGGCTTTGCCCGGGGCTGTCGTCAAATTGCAACTGGCGATAGCCGCCAAGGCCGGTGTGGCTGGTGGCCAGATCCTGGGTTTTCCAGCCGCTGAGCACACCGGCATGGCCGTTGCCAGGGAACCACGCCGGGGCGTTGCCGGTGCTGCCCGATGCCCCACCCGCCACCCGGTTATGCGGCGCATTGGCCTGGCCGCGGCCGTTATACAAGGCGCCGATCACCACGGGGCGGTCGATATTCCCTTCCAGGAACGCCACCAGCACTTCCTGGCCGACCCGCGGGAGCCAGGCGCTGCCCCAATTTTGCCCCGCCTGCGCGGTGGCCACTCGCACCCAGGTTCCTACGCTTGCATCCGCCGGGGCGTTGTCGGTTTGCCGGGGATGGGCTAGATAGCTGGCCGAACGTGTGCCGCGCTGCCAGTGGAATTGCACTTTGATGCGGTGGTCACGGTCCGTCAGCAGCGGCCCGCCGTCGCCGATCACAATGGCGCTTTGCGCGCCCTGCACCGTGGGCACGGGATGCAGGCGACGGCCATGCCCGTCCTCGGTTTGCGGGCGGTAAGCCTGGTGGGCCGAGATCAGGGTGAAGTGGTTGCGGTACAGCTCAACGACGGGCTCCCCCACCGGCCCCAGGCCCGCCAGTACCGCCGCTTGCAGTTGCGCATCCAGGTTGTTGCGCGCCTGGTGGTGAACCCGTAGGCACAGCAGTGGCTCGCCCTCTGGAACGCTGTCATGGCCACTGAGGCAAATCCGCGAGCCGGCCGCCAATCGGCGCCATGTGCCCTGGCCCTGCACCTGCCACCGCGCCGTGCGCTGCGCATCGAGATGTTGTCGGGTGCGCTGTGCTCCCTGCATCGCATCCACCCAAGCGTAGGGGCCGACCGCCTCCTCATCGACACACCCTTTGATACCGTCATCGCTTTGCGCCTGCGCCGACAGCCGCGAGTGGCTGCGGTAATCCCAGCTTTGGCGCCGCACTTGGCCGACCATCCAGCGTTCTTCTTGTGCGCAGTGCTGGATGCTGTCGTGGGTCTCGGTCACGTCGCTGCGATGAAAACGCACTGACACGGGCGGAGCAGGCGCCAACGTGGCGTTACTGTCGCTCAACACCAGCACATGGCGGCCCAGGCCCGGGGCCTGTGCGTCGCCCTGGTGCTCAACGTGGTAGGCAATGCCTTCCTCGGCCAAAAGCCGTTGGACAAAAGCCAGGTCGGTTTCCTGGTACTGCGTGGTCAGGCTGCGTTTGCGGTAACGGCGCGGGTCATCGAGTGCCCAGCGCCAATGCGGTTGCACCACGCCCTGGCGATAGAACGCAAAGATCTGCTCGCAGATTTCCATCACGTTCAGGTCGTGAAAGGCGTAGCTGTCCTGGCGCAAGCGCAAGAGCGCCAGCCAGGGCTCGATACGCAATTGGTAGCGCGCCAGCCCACCATTGCTGGCGACTCGGGTGCAATGGCTGAGATGGCCGTGGAATGAGCGCAGCTCACCCTGTGAATCGGCGCACTGCACCTGCAAGAGCACCGGGGCGCCCAGCCACTGTTCGATCGGCAAGCCGCCATCGCAGGACAACGCGCTCAAGCTTAGGCAGAAGCCGCCCTGATCCAGTGCCTCCCAGCCGTCGAGGTGTTCGGCGACCAGCACCTGCGCACCCAACGTGGTGTGCAAGCGTAATAACCGATTCCGCTGGGACAGATCATCGTGCAACAAGGTAGAAGACATTCCTTTACCCCCGGCTCAACAAGAGCGCAGAAGGGTAAAGACTCAACGTCCCGGCAGAATGTCGGAACGTTCCTGTTTTTCGGACATCCACTTCCTGATCCGGCGATCACGGGCAAGCCCTCTCCCACAGCGCTCAGGTGACAATCCAGCGCACCCCTAGCAGCAGCAAAAAGTGCGCCGGATAAAGCCCATAGGCCCAGCGCCGCATGGGCGGTGGGCAGGCGTTGCGGGCATGGCGCAGCAAGGCCAATCCCAGCCAGGGTGCAAGCAGGCACGCCAGCAAGGCCGCGCCGGCGAGGTCGTTGCCGTGGCGCAGGGCCGGCCACAACACTTGCCACTCATTGGCCGCCACGCAGACCGCCCCGGGCAGCAGGCTCCAATACCCGGGGCGTCGGATCACCAGCAAGGTCGCCAACGGCAGCAGCACGCCAAACAGGCCGAACATCAGGTGCTCCCCCAACAGCGCCGCCAGCACCAGCGCCCCCAAGCCCAGCAGGCGGCTGTGCAGCCCGGGGGATTGCCAGCCGCGGGCCACCAGCAGGCCCAGCGCCAGGGTGGGCAACACGTTGAGGGTGTCGGCGTTGGCCATGAATAGGCGATAGGGGATTTCGCTCAGGGCGCTGAACAGCAGCAGCCAGCCCAGGTAGCGCCACTGGCCTTTGGGCGCCGCGCTGCCGGCACGGGCCAGGTTGGCCGCCATCGCCAGGCAAAACCAGGGGAACGCCAGGCGCCCCGGCACGTAGAGCATGTCCAGTTGCCAACCGACATAACGCAGGTGGTCAAGCACCATGCTCAACAGCGCCAACCACTTGAGCAGGTCCAGCGCGCCGTCGCGCCGCGTGGATGGTTCGGATGCGCGCATAATCCCTCAAGCCCTCTGCATTTTTGCGTCATAAACAGGGCGTGTGCTCGCCCGCCAATCTTGGGTAAAGTGCCCGCCATCCCCGCCCTCAATCACGGACACGGCCATGACCGACAAGAGCCAGCAATTTGCCAGTGACAACTATTCCGGTATCTGCCCCGAAGCCTGGGCCGCTATGGAGCAGGCCAACCAGGGCCACCAGCGCGCCTACGGCGACGACGAGTGGACGGCCCGGGCCTCGGACTATTTCCGCAAGTTGTTTGAAA
Organism: Pseudomonas sp. MF08875; assembly: GCF_059862525.1. Classification (NCBI taxonomy): domain Bacteria; kingdom Pseudomonadati; phylum Pseudomonadota; class Gammaproteobacteria; order Pseudomonadales; family Pseudomonadaceae; genus Pseudomonas; species Pseudomonas sp. MF08875. The sequence continues at coordinate 20,678 of NZ_JCBCUW010000067.1, read as the reverse complement.
CCGACTGCGAAGTGTTCTTCGCGTTCAACGGCACGGCCGCCAACTCCCTGGCCCTGTCGTCGCTGTGCCAGAGTTACCACAGCGTGATCTGCTCGGAAACCGCCCACGTCGAAACCGACGAATGCGGCGCCCCGGAGTTTTTCTCCAACGGCTCCAAACTGCTCACCGCCCGCACCGAAAACGGCAAGCTGACACCCGACTCGATCCGCGAAATCGCCCTCAAGCGCCAGGACATTCACTACCCCAAGCCCCGCGTCGTGACCCTGACCCAGGCCACCGAAGTGGGCAGCGTCTACACCCCGCAGGAAGTCCGCGCCATCAGCGCCACCTGTAAGGAGTTGGGCCTGAACCTGCACATGGACGGCGCGCGGTTTTCCAACGCCTGCGCGTTCCTGGGCTGCTCGCCCGCCGACCTGACCTGGAAGGCCGGCGTCGATGTGTTGTGCTTTGGTGGGACGAAAAACGGCATGGCGGTGGGCGAGGCGATTTTGTTCTTCAACCACAAACTGGCCGAAGACTTCGATTACCGCTGCAAGCAGGCGGGGCAGCTGGCGTCGAAAATGCGCTTTCTCTCCGCCCCGTGGGTGGGCCTTTTGGAACACGACGCCTGGCTCAAGCACGCCCGCCACGCCAACCACTGCGCGCAACTGCTGAGCAGCCTGGTGGCGGACATTCCCGGCGTGGAACTGATGTTCCCGGTGCAGGCCAACGGCGTGTTCCTGCAACTCTCGGAACCGGCCATCGCAGCCCTCACCGCACGCGGCTGGCGCTTCTACACCTTTATCGGCAAGGGCGGTGCGCGCTTCATGTGCTCGTGGGATACCGAGGAAGAACGGGTACGGGAACTGGCGGCAGATATCCGCGAAGTGATGGGGGCCTGACACTCATCGCGCAACGGGCGCTGGAGCACCACCTGCCCGCTCGTCGGCACTGTCATTTCTGACAGTATCAACAAGCACCTTGGCAGCGTTAGGTTCTGTAGGCCTGAAAGGGGTCTGTGCAGCCTTTCGGGTAAACGTTCTGCGCCGATGATTCGGCGGAGCATCGCAACCAAGGCAGGTGACTGAAATGAAAAATGCAGACAGCTACAACGCCGAAAAAACCGGCGTATTCGTCAGCTACGAAGACTTTTTGAAACTGGCGAACACGGGCGACCTTCTGACCCATGACCAAGCAGGGTTACCGCCCAAGCAAGTGTTGAAAAAAATCTTCAGGGCCCACGCAAACAGGCCGGGCGAGTACGAAATCCTGATTGCGGTCACCGACCCGACTCCGACTCCATAAGCGCCCTGCGGCTCGCGCGCCCACTGCCATTGCAGGGGCGCGCGACTTCCTAGAACTCGATCCGCACATCGCCCTTCGGCACGCTGCAGCACGACAGGATGTAGCCTTCGGCTTCGTCGTCTTCAGTGATGCCGCCGTTGTGCTCCATCTCCACTTCCCCGCCCAGCTTGCGCACTTTGCAGGTACCGCAGATGCCCATGCCGCAGGCCTTGGGGATCATCAGGCCGAGTTTGGCGGCGGCGGCGTGGACGGTTTCGCCCGGTGCCACGCGAATGCTTTTGCCCGAGGCAGTGAACTCCACCTGATGCAGGTCCGCCAGGTCCACTTGCGGGGCGTCGGCGGCCTGTTCGGCTTGCTCCACCGCGTCGGCGCGGGCCTCGGGCGGCGTGGCGCCGAAGGATTCCTCGTGGTAGCGCGCCATGTCGAACCCCGCCCCTTCCAGCAGGCGCTTGACCGCATTCATGTAAGGCGTAGGGCCGCAGCAGAACACCTCGCGCTCCATGAAGTCGGGGGTCATCAGTTCGAGCATCTTGTGGTTCAGGTAACCGCGATAGCCGGCCCAGGGCTCGCCCAGGCCATGTTTTTCACAGATCAGGTGCAGGCTGAAGTTGTCGATGCGCGAGGCCATGTGCTCCAGCTCGCGGTGGTAAATGATGTCCTTGGGCGAGCGGGCGCTGTGGATAAACACCATGTCGACATTGGCGTTGGTGTCGTAGAACCAGCGGGCCATGGACATGCACGGGGTGATGCCGACGCCGCCGCTCAGGTACAGCACTTTCGGCGCCGGGAAGTCGATGGCGTTGAACAGCCCCACCGGCCCATGCACCGCCAGCTCCTGGCCTTCGTGCAGGGTGTCGTGCAACCAGTTGGAAACCTTGCCCCCGGGGATGCGCTTGATGGTCACCGAAAAGCTGTAGGGCACCGACGGCGAACTGGAGATGGTATAGGAGCGCATGATCGGTTGGTCGTCGATTTCCAGCTCCAGGGTGACGAATTGCCCCGGTTTGAAAAAGAACAGGATCGGCTGGTCGGCCATGAAGCAGAAGGTGCGCACGTCCCAGGTTTCCTGGATGACCTTGACGCACCGCACGATATGCCGGCCGTTGGCCCAGGTCTGGGTGGTTACCGGGTTCAGGAAGCTGTTGGACATGCTGTTCTCCGCTGCCGGGATTCGGCCTGATGGTGGCGATTTTGCGTATAGCGCAGAACGCCCATTTACCTATCTGCGACATTCACATGCTTATCGCGACCAGCCCCCAGGCGCCGGGGGTTGCGCGTCGGGAACAGGTTGGGCCATGTCGCCCATGGATAAGGTTGCCGCCCGCCCCCGCCCCACACTCGCCACACCGGACAAACACAATCCTGTGCCTTGCGTAGTAACCGTAGCCACTAATTCTGTCGGCCACACCGAATGGCCTTGAGGACATACACGATGGACGTCACCGCAACCCTGAGCCTGGGCGATCCGCTGGAACCCGCACGCAAGGCCACCGCACAGATGCTGCAAGAACGCGAGCGCACGTTTTCGCTACCGCAGCCGTTCTACTGCGACGAACGCCTCTTCCATATCGACATGCAGGAGATCTTCCAGAAGGAATGGTTGATCGCCGGCATGACCTGCGAAATCCCGGCCAAGGGTAACTACCTGACCCTGCAGATCGGCAAGAACCCGATCATCGTCATCCGCGGCGCCGAAGGCGTGGTGCATGCCTTCCACAACGTGTGCCGCCACCGCGGCTCGCGCCTGTGCACCAGCGACAAGGGCAAGGTCGCCAAACTGGTGTGCCATTACCACCAATGGACCTACGAACTGGACGGGCGCCTGCTGTTCGCCGGCACCGAGATGGGCGCCGACTTCGACATGCAGCAATACGGCCTCAAACCGGTGAACGTGAAAACCGCCGGCGGCTATATCTTCATCAGCCTGGCGCAGAACCCGCCGGCCATCGATGACTTCCTGGCCACCCTCAACCACTACATGGAACCCTACGACATGGAGAACACCAAGGTGGCGGTGCAAACCACCCTGGTGGAAAAGGCCAACTGGAAACTGGTGCTGGAAAACAACCGCGAGTGCTACCACTGCAACGCCTCGCACCCGGAGCTGCTCAAAACCCTGCTCGAATGGGACGACGTCACCGACCCGCGTGCCGACCAGGCGTTCAAGGACCACGTCGCCGCTTCGGCCGCAGCCTGGGACGCGGAGAAAATCCCCTACGCCCACGCCAGTTTCGGCCTGCGCAACCGCATCGTGCGCATGCCGCTGCTCAAGGGCACCGTGTCGATGACCCTGGATGGCAAGCAGGGCTGCAAAAAACTGATGGGCCGTATCAAGAACCCAGACCTGGGCTCGATGCGCATCCTGCACTTGCCCCACTCGTGGAACCACTGCATGGGCGACCACATCATCGTGTTCACCGTGTGGCCCATCAGCGCCCAGGAAACCATGGTCACCACCAAATGGCTGGTGCACAAAGATGCGGTCGAAGGCGTGGACTATGACGTCGAGCGCATGCGCCAAGTGTGGGACGCCACCAACGACCAGGACCGGCGCCTGGCCGAAGAAAACCAGCGTGGCATCAACTCCACTGCCTACCAGCCCGGGCCGTATTCCAAGACCTATGAGTTCGGTGTGGTCAACTTCGTCGACTGGTACAGCGAACGCCTGCTCAACAACCTGGGCGCCGCCCCGGCACCGTACCTGAAGGGAGTTGCGGCGCATGAGTGACTGAGCTGTGGCAGTGGGGCACCCGGTCAAAAAATGAGCAGATGCCCCACAGCCCGCTGCCACCCTGGCTCCTAGCCATCGCCCAACAACTTATCCACAAAGCCGCCCACAGACATTGTGGGCAAGTAGCGCGTTTACCCCCACTAGAGCGAAGAAAAACCGTGACTTATTCAAAGTACAGGGTTGTGGACAGCTTTGATCGTTTTTTGATCTAAAGTCTGAAAGCCACGTTTTTAAAGGGCTACAGGCGAACACAAACACCTTATCCACAGAAACGCCAACAGACTTTGGGGGCAACTTGTTCACAATGGCGCAGCGCTGTGGAAAACCCGGCAAACACCTGAAATAACTGGGGTTTCACGCCTTGCGCAAATAAAAACCGGACAATCGATCAAAAAACGCTCAAACCACTACACGCCTTTATCCACGTAGCCTGTGGCGTAAAGCGAACATCTTATCCACAGAAACACCAACAGACTTTGGGGGCAAAAACCGTCTTGCCTGCCCCGACGCCGGGAGGCGGTGTGGATAACTGCGGGGCGCAGCCACCGCGCTCAAAACCAACCGATATAACTCTTAGTGCAAAAAACAGTAACTTTAAAAATCAGATAGTTACTCTAATTACGCCTACCCAAGCACAGACAAGTTGCACTTTTTCTGTTTGCAACCAAACTTCATCTACACTCTTAGTCTCTAGGTAGTTCATTTCGCAATAGCCTGGGTTATTCAAGCAGTCCTTGGCGGGAACAAGGAGACAGACAGGTGATAAGGCAGGCTTCGCTATATTCAATAGCGTCGCGCCATCACTTCGCCACAGGTTTCACGCTGATTGAATTACTACTGACGCTGGCTCTATTGGCCACACTTGCGACAGTAGCTTATCCGCTGACGGCATTGATGGGTAAACGCGAACGGGAAGTCGAGTTGCAACGCTCGCTGCGTGAAATTCGGCGCGCGATCGACACTTATAAAGAAGCGTCCGATGACGGGCGTATCGAAAAAAGCCTCACCGCCAGCGGCTACCCGCCGACCCTGCAAGCCCTGGTCGAAGGCGTCACCGACAAGACCGACCTCAAGGGCAAAAAGCTCTACTTCCTGCGCCGCATCCCCCGTGACCCGATGTGCCAATGCCCAGACCAGGCAGCAGCCGACACTTGGCAACTACGCAGCTACGCCAGCACCGGCGAAGACCCCTCCGAGGGAGACGATGTGTTTGACATCTACTCCCGCAGCACCCGCGAGAGCCTCAATGGAACTCCCTACAGCCAGTGGTAACGCCGCTCGCCGGCGCTCGCGCGGCCAGGGCGGTTTTACCCTGATCGAGCTGCTGGTGGTCATGGCGATCATCGCCACCCTGATGACCCTGGTCACCCCGCAGTTCTTCCGTCAACACAGCAAGGCCCAGGAAACCGTGTTGCGCCATAACCTGGCGACCATCCGCCAAGCGCTGGACCAATACCGCGAAGACCAGGGCGCCAACCCGCCGTCCCTGGAAGAACTGGTGACCCGACGCTACCTGCGGGAAATCCCCCTGGACCCCATCACGGGCAAGCGCGACACCTGGCAGCTGGAAACGGGCGAAGAGCAAGGCCTGGGCGATGTGCGCAGTGGTGCGCCCGGCCAGGGCAATGACGGAACCGAGTATGCAACCTGGTAACGCGCGGCGCGGCCGGCGGCGCCAGCAGGGCTCGGTGTTCCTGGGCATGCTGGTGGCGGTGGCGCTAGTGGCCGTGATGTTGATGCAGACCGGCACGCTGTGGTCCAGCGTGCTGCGCCGTGAACGCGAGGCGGACCTCTTGGCCCGCGGTGGGGAAATCCGCCGCGCCATCGGCCTGTACTACCAAATCGCCAATACCTACCCCAAGACCCTTGACGAGCTGCTGCAGGACCGCCGCCAGCCCACCGTCAAGCGCTACCTGCGCCGCGTCTACCACGACCCCCTCAGCGGCAAGCCCGACTGGGGCATCGTCAAGGGCCCCGGCGACACCATCATGGGCGTTTACAGCCAGGCCAAAGGCACGCCATTCAAGCAAGGCAACTTTCGCAAGGACGACCGCAACTTCTCAGGACAGAGCAGTTATCAAGGGTGGTTGTTTCTGTATAGCCCTGGACAGAGTAGCCCTCCACCGCGAAACGAAGCACCGGGAGGCCCCGCCACTGGATGACCCCAACAACGTTCGGACACAACCGTTGCGTGCGTGCGCGCAACTTTTCCTGTGATTTGAAGGTGGATTCGACAATGAAGCATTTACAGACCTATAAGCGATACCTGCTACAGGGGTTGCTGGCCGCGACACTGGCCTTGCCAGCCGTTGGCTGGGGCCACGGCGCCGTGGACATTCCCATTGCCCGCCAGGTGAACTGCAAACTGGCCGGCGGCGAATGGCAATCGCCAGACGGCTCGTCCATTCCCGACCGTGGTTGCCGTGAAGCGGCGGCAATCTTCTCCACGCCCGCCGAGCGGGCCTACCCCGCCCAGCAATGGAACGAAGTGGCCATGCTGGTACCGGACTACAACAACGACAACGCAGTAATGGCCGCCATCCCCAACGGCAAGCTGTGCGCCGCCGGGGACCCGAAAAAAGCCAGCCTGGACGTGGTCACGCCCTACTGGCACAAAACCGCGCTGACCGCCTCCGACAGCATGACGGTGCGCATCATCGGCACCGCGCCCCATGTGCCCAGCTTTGCCAAGATTTACCTGAGCAAGGCCAGCTATGACGGCACGCGCCCCCTGGGCTGGGATGACCTGGATCTGATCCACTCCGAGCGCTTTACCACAGCGCGCACCGACTGGCAGACCCAACCCACCATCTCCGGGGCCAGCGGCTTCTTCGAGGTCAAGGCTCCGTTGCCGCCCGGCCGTACCGGCGACGCGGTGGTGTATGTACGCTGGCAGCGGGAAGACCCGGCGGGGGAAGGTTTCTACAACTGCAGCGACATCACCTTCAAGGACACCGGCATTCCCGAACCGGAACTGTTCGACAAGGGCTCCTTCATCCCCGCCGAAATCCAGCCCAAGGCCGGCGACACCGTGCGCTTTCGCGTGCTGAGCGGCTCGGGCGACGCCCATGAAATCGTCGATGTGAAGCAAGCCATCACCGCGCAAAACACCCACCCCAATGTCTGGGGCAAACAGATCTTCGACAAGGTCCCACCCTCGAACGTGGTGATTGGCGAGGAGCCCATGAGCCGCGCCAAGCAACACGGCATAACGTTCAATGAGAGCGATTGGCGGGCCAACTCGGTGTTCGTGCGCAACCGCAACGACTCCCCCGCCATGAGCATCAGCAGCGGCGGTGAACCCGAACCGGTCAACCCAAACCCACCGATTGTGGTGATCGAGGGCCCAACCACCGTCAAGTCGGGCGAGCAGTTCACCCTCGATGGCAGCAAAACCCAGGGCCAGAACGGCAACGGTAGCCTGAGGTACCAATGGATTGCCGCCTTCGCGCAGATTGACGGCCGCCAGCCGATCCATCAGTTCACCGCGCCCACGGTTACCACGCCCACCGCAATCTGGGCACGCCTGGCTGTTGACGACTCATCCAACCACACCGTCGCCCAGAAAACCCACAACATCACGGTCACCCCCTCCACCGGCGGCGGCGATGACTTCCCGGCCTACAGCCCCGGCACCAGCTACAAGCCGGGGGATAAAGTGTCCCACAAGGGCAAGAACTACCAATGCCGGGACTTCCCCAACAGCGGATGGTGCGGGCAGTCGCCAACGCACTATGAACCGGGTGTAGGTTCCGATTGGAGGGATGCCTGGAACCCACTTTGAATTGCAAACTTTGATCCAACTTATGGCGCCGCACTTATGTGCGGCGCTTTAGTCACAGCACGCTTTTTATATTCAATTAGCTCATTACAAAAATAGCCAGGCGCTATAACTAACAATGGAACTTTGTTATTTCCCATCGCTGCTATAGTCAGTACTGATACAGGGACGCTTAGTTGTACTAATGGAGCAGGGGCAACAGTTCTGCCGGCGGTGCCCGTTGCATAACGGGCCGGGAGAGTTATACACAACCGCCTACCTTGGCACTCCCAGCAGGGTAACTTTCATGAAGCCGATATCCTTGTCACGCGCGTCCCATTCCCGTCGCACCCGTGGTTTCACCTTGCTGGAACTGCTGGTGGTGCTGTTAATCATCGCCCTGCTGGCCGGGTATGTCGGGCCGAAAATGTTCGATCGCCTGGAACTGGCCAAGGTGCAGACCGCCAAGGGCCAGATGAAATCCCTGGGCGACGCCCTCAACCAATACCGCCTCGACAACGGCCGCTACCCCAGCGAAGCCCTGGGCCTCAACGCCCTCACCGAGCGCCCGGCCAGCGAACCAGGCTGGCACGGCCCCTACCTGCCCAAGAGCGTGCCGCCCGACCCGTGGAACACCCCCTACCAATTTAAAAACCCGGGGGCGGCCCATGAGGTGGAAATCATCTCCCTGGGCCGCGATGCCAAGGCCGGTGGCGAAGGCACCTCCGCCGACATCGTCCACGGCCTCTGAAGCCTGGGCACGCCCATGCCCAAGGGACTCGCCATGACCCTGCGCCGACTCGCCATCGCCCTGTTCGCCAGCCTGCTGGCCAGCACCGCCCAGGCCACCTGCTGGCAAGCGGCGGGCAGCCGTTACCACATCGACCCACTGCTGCTGTATGCCATCGCCAAGGTGGAATCGGGCCTCAACCCCGGCGCGCGCAACCTCAACCGCGACGGCAGCTACGACATCGGCCTGATGCAGATCAACAGCCGCCACCTGCCGCGCCTCGCCGCCTACGGCATCGACGAACACAGCCTGCAATCGCAGCCCTGCACCAGCGTGATGGTGGGGGCGTGGATCCTCGCCGAGTTCATTCGCCAGTCTGGCTACGGCTGGCACGCGGTGGGCGCCTACAACGCCGGCACCCGGCCGCAAGGCGATGCCCGCCGCGCCCGCTACGCCGAGGCGGTGTGGCGCTACTACGGCCAGTTGTCGCTGGCGCGCCAGCAACGGGCGGTGCCCACGCCATGAACGAATTCGACGCCCGCGTACTGCGCCAGGGCCATGTGCAAAGCCTGCGCATCCAGGCCCTGGACCTGGCCCAGGCGCGCCAGCAATTGCAGGCCGATGGCAGCCACGTCATCTCCCTGCAACAACGCCGCCAACTGAAGTGGCAGGGCCGTGGCGCCAAGTTCGCCCTGGGCCTGTTCATCCAGGAACTGGTGGTGCTGCTCGACGCCGGGCTGGTGCTGGTAGAAGCCGTGGAGACCCTGCGCGACAAAGCCGCGCCGGGGATCAACCGCCAGGTCCTGAGCGAACTGCTGGACGCCATGTACCAGGGCAACTCGCTGTCCAAGGCCATGCAGATGAAAGCCGCGCTGTTCCCCTCGCTGCTGATCGCCACCGTCGCCTCCTCCGAACACAGCGGCCAGTTGTCCATTGCCTTGCGCCGCTACCACCACTTCGAGGCGCACCTGGAAAAGGTCAAGAAACGGGTGAGCGGCGCGCTGATGTACCCCTTGGTGGTGCTCAGTGTCGGCGCGCTGATTTTGCTGTTCCTGCTGTTTTTCGTGATCCCGCGTTTTGCCTCGGTGTTCGACTCGGTCGCCGACCTGCCGGCCACGGCGCGTTTTATGGTGTGGTGGGGCGCGTTGGTGGAACAGCGTGGCCTGGCGCTGCTGGGCGCGACGCTGGCGGCCCTCGTCGGCCTTGGCCTGCTGATGCGCACCGCCGCCTTCAAAAGCCGCGTGGCGGCGTTGTTCTGGAAGGTCCCCAGCCTCGGGGCTCAGCGCACCCTGTTTGTCCTCGCCCGTTTCTACCGCACCGCCGGCATGCTGCTGATGGGCGGCATGCCGGTGGTGATGGCGGTGGAGTTATCGGGCGCGCTGCTGCCCGCCGAGCGCCAGGGCGATTTGCACCAGGCCATGACCGACATCAAGGCCGGCCAGCCGCTGTCCACCTCCCTGGCCCGCTACCAACTGACCACGCCCGTGGCCGAGCGGCTGCTGCGGGTAGGCGAGCAGAGCGGCGAACTGGCGGCCATGTGCGAACGTATCGCGCAGTTCCACGACGAGGCGCTGGAGCGGGCCATCGAATTGTTCAGCAAGGTGTTCGAGCCGTTGCTGATGCTAGTGGTCGGCGGCTTGATCGGGCTGATCGTGTTCATGCTGTACATGCCGATCTTTGAATTGGCCGGCTCAATTCAGGGGTGAGTGATGAGCGACCTATGGCACGCCTGGCAGGCCCAGGCACTTGAGCAAGGCCAGAGCCTGCCGGATTTTTTGCACGCTTTGCTCAGCACCGAGCCGCAGCAACTGGAGGCCGTGGCCGCAGGCGTGGGCCTGCTGGCAATCCCCGCCAGCGCGTTGGCCGAACACTGGCGCTTCGACCTGCTGGCGCTGCCCCAGGCGCTGATCCACGACTTGTTGCCTATCGACTGGCAAGGCGCGCCGTGCCTGGTGTTGGGCGAACCGTTCTCCCTGGCCGCGCGCAACTGGGTGCAAGCCAGTGCGGCCCTGCGCGGCCTGCCCCTGGCCATGAGCCTACCCGGCGCGGTCAAGGCGCAACTGACCCTGGCCGAGGCCAGCCAACGGGTGATGCAACCCTTTGGCGGCGACGACGAAAACGCCCGGGTCATGCAGGCTGCCCAGGAGATTTCCCTGAGCAGCATCGCCCGCGACGACAACCCGGTGGTGCGCCTGGTCAACTCCATGCTGTTCGACGCCTTGCAAAGCCACGCCAGCGATATCCACGTGGAATCCACGCCCCAGGGCCTGGTCATCAAGTACCGCATCGACGGCGTGTTGCAGCAGATGGGCCAGGCACCGGGGCTGGACATGGCCGAGCAGGCGCTGTCGCGGCTCAAGGTGTTGTCGGAGCTGGACATCGGCGAGCGGCGGGTGCCGCAGGACGGGCGCTTCAAGGTGCGCATGCAGGGCCGCGAGGTGGATTTCCGGGTGTCGATCATGCCCAGCATCCACGGCGAGGACGCGGTGCTGCGGGTGCTGGACAAGTCCCAGCGCGGCGAATCCCTGACCCTCGACACCCTGGGCCTGGACGCCGACACCATTGCCCGCATCCGCACCCTGGCCAGCGAGCCCTACGGCATGTTGCTGGTCACCGGCCCCACCGGCAGCGGCAAATCCACCACCCTCTACGCGGCACTGTCGGAAACCAACACCGGCGAGAAAAAAATCATCACCATCGAAGACCCGGTGGAATACGAACTGCCCGGCGTGCTGCAAATCCCGGTCAACGACAAAAAGGGCCTGACCTTCGCCCGCGGCCTGCGCTCGGTGCTGCGTCACGACCCGGACACCATTCTGGTGGGCGAGATCCGCGACGGCGAAACCGCCGGCATCGCCGTGCAAGCGGCGCTCACCGGGCACCTGGTGATGTCCTCGGTGCACGCCAACAGCGCCTTCAGCGTGCTAGAGCGTTTTATCTACATGGAGGTGGAACCGGCCAGTTTCGTCGAGGCCCTCAACGGCGTCGTGGCCCAGCGCCTGGTGCGGCGCATTTGCAGCGAGTGCGCGGTGGAAGCCAAACCCGACCCTGAACTGGTGCGCCTGGCCAAGCTCTCACCCCAGCAACTCAAGCAGGCCCATTACCGCGTCGGCACCGGGTGCGAGGCCTGCCGCCACACCGGCTACCGCGGGCGCCTGGCCCTGGCCGAAGTGCTGAGCGTCACCGACAGCATCAAGGAAGGCCTGCTGCACCGCAGCTCCGCCGCCGCCCTGCGCGAGCTAGCGCTGGAATCGGGCCACGTGTTCATCCGCGACATCGCCCTGGCCCATGCGGCGCTGGGCCACACCACGCTGCGGGAGATTCACCGTGTCATCTCTTTGTATTGAGCACGCTGTGCTACTGGGCGGCGAAGGCACAACCTGGGCCGCCCGCGACCGCTGGCGCGAGGGCCCGGTGTGGCACGCCCAGCACAACGGCGAGCCGCTGGAAGCCTGTGCCGAGCTGCTGGAACAGGCACCACGCGGGCGCCTCAAACGCCTCGACCGCGCCCACGTGCTGCTGGGCTTTCCACATGTGCACTACCTGATGCTGCCCTGGCAGGACGGCCTCTACAGCCCGGATGACTGGCAAGGCTTTGCCCGCGCCACCTTCCTGCAAGACGCCGGCGTGGACCCGGCGCAGTGCCAGGTGCAAATCGCCAGTGCGCCGTTCGGCGCCGCACGCCTGGCGGTGGCCACCCCGCTGGAGTTGCTGCACGCCTTGCGCCTGCTGTTCCGGGCCCAACACCTGCCGCTGGGGACGTGCCTGCCGTTGCTCACCGCCACCGCCCAGCGCTACTGGCAGCAACTGCCCGCCGACGGCGTATTGGCCGTGCCCGAGGCTAGCGCCCTGAGCTGCCTGTACCTGCATGGCGGTGAAGCGACCCAGGCCTGCGCCCTGCCGGTCGCCCCAGGCACGCCGCTGCACAGCAGCCTGTTCGCCGCCGCGGTGCTGAGCGCCGAGAACCCTGCCGCGGTGGTCGTCGCAGGCCCGCGCCCGCCCACCGCCAGCGACGGCCACTGGCTCGGCCCGCTCCACCCATGGATGCAGGAGGACGCCGGATGATCGCCCCCCTGCGCGCACGCCTGCACCGACACTGGCAGCGGGCCCGCGCCGGCCAAGGCCCGCGTGTCGACTTCCAGCGCCAGCACCTCGCCCACAAAGGCCTGGTGGCGGTGCTATGGCTCCTAGCCTTGGTGCTGGCGTTCATCGCCTGGCAACACTGGCAGGCGTTGCAGGCGCAACAGCGCCACACCGACGAACTGGAGCAGCACTTCGTGCAGTTAGCGCGGCAACAGGAACGCCTGATCCAAGCCGCGATCCGCACCACGCCGCAGCAGAAAAAACAGCTGGCGCTGTTCGCCGAGCAGGCCCTAACCCCCTTCCCCTTGCTCGACACCCTGGGCCAGGCGTGGCTAAAGGAAGTGGCCGTGACGCGAGTGGAGGTCAACACCCTGACCCGCGAACTGAACCTGGACCTCGAAGCGCGGGTGCTGCGCGATGCCTTTCGTTTTGTCGAGCGCCTCAAGGCGCAACCCAACCTGGCCGTCAGCCTGCAACAAAGCGCACGCAAACCCAACGACCCGGCGCGGCCGGTGGTCGTCAAACTGAACATCCGCGGGCAATGACGCCATGAACCGCCTCCCCCGCGCCCTGCAACCCGAGCCTCTGCTGGCGCGCCTGCGCTGGGGGTTGATGCTGGCGCGCCAGGCCCTGGGTTTTGCCGGAGGGTTGGCGATGCTGGTGATCGCCGCCGCCGTGCTGATCGACATCGGCGTCACCGGCCCGGCGCGGGCCCAGGACAGCGTGCGCCGCGCGGAGCTGGAAAGCGCCATCGCCGCACGCCCCCAGGAGGTCTTTGTCACAGAACCCTCGGCGGTCAATAAACTGCCCACCGCACAGGCCTTCGCCATGCGCCTGGAGCGGGTGTTGAGCCTGTTGCAAGAACAGGGTTTCAGCATCGACCAGACCAACCTGGCCTACTCCAGCCCCGGCGACGCCCAGGTGCAGCGCCTGGAGGTGGAAATCCCCGTGACCGGGAGCTACCCGGCGCTGCGCAGGGCCCTGGACGAAATCGTTCAGCAACCGGCCGTGCGCGTGGAAAACCTGGTGCTGGAGCGCAAGGACATCACCGCCAGCCAACTGGCGATCAACCTCAAGGTAAGCCTGTTGGGGGTGCTCGAATGAAACTGCCCCTGTACTTGCGCGTGTTGCTGGGGCTGACGGTGCTCGGTTGCGCCTGGCTGTTTTGGCAAGACAGCACCCCGCCACCGCAGGAAACGCCCGCGCCCAACACCCGCCCCACGCCCGCGCCAGCCCCGGACGACAGCCCCCCTCCCGCCAGCGACAGCGCCCAGGCACTGGCCAGAGTGGACATCTTCCCCAGCCAGACCTGGATGCCACCGCCCTCCGCCGCCGCCCCGGTGAGCCAGGCACCCCGCGCACCACCGTTCCCGTTCACCGTCAGCGCCCAGTGGCGCTACCAGAACCAGGCGAAAATCGTCGTCCTGCAAGGCCAGGGCACGCGCTACACCCTGTGCCGACGCTGCGCGGTGCCCGGGCATATCGAACCCGGCGGCAAACTCGATGCGCACTATCGGCTGGAAAAACTCAGCGACAGCGCCGTGGTCATCCAGTACCTGCCCCTGGGCCAGGTGACCACCCTGCGCCTGGATTCACCTTGAGCCTCACGCAGGCAAGCGAAGAGAACGATCATGGCGACCCGTACGTTCATCTCATTAGCCCTGGCCCTGGTGCTCCTGCCCGGTTGCGAAACCCGCCGCGCCCTGGAGGAAAGCGACGAACTGCGCCAACAAGGCGATTTGGTGCGTTCAGTGGAAGTGCTCCAGGCTGAAATGAAAGACAACCCCGACGACGTGCAATTGCGCACCGCCACGTTCAGCAAGCTGGAGCTGCTGGTGGCCCACTACAGCCGCGAGGCCAACAACGCCCTGATGCGCGGCGACGATGCCGGCGCCATCGCCGCCATGCAGACCATCCTCAAGTACGACCCCAGCAACCTGGGCGCGCGCCAGGAAATCCAAAGCATCGAGACCATGCGCCAGTTGCGCCCACAGTTGCAGCAGGCCTACGCGATAAAAGACTCCAACCCCCTGGAGGCCCTACGCCAGGTGCGCCAGATCATCGCGCAAAAACCCAACTACCGCGCCGCCCTGGACCTGCGCAACCTGCTGACCCAGGACCTGGTCAAGGCCGACAACCTCAACCCGAACCTGAGCGAGGCCATGCGCAAACCGGTGAGCCTGGAGTTCAGCTCCCAGAGCCTGACCACGATTTTCGAGACCATCGCCAAGCTCTCGGGGGTCAACTTCGTCATCGACAAGGACGTCAACCCCGGCGCCACCGCCAGCCTCACGGCCAGCCGCACCACCGCCGAAGATGCCCTCAACCTGCTGCTCTCGACCCAGCAACTGCAAAAGAAAGTGCTCAACGCCAACACCTTCCTCATCTACCCGGCGCGCCCGGACAAAGAGCGCGAATACCGCGAACTGGCGGTGCGCACCTTTTACCTGAGCCACAGCGACCCGAAACTGATCGCCGCCGAGATCAAGCAAATCCTCAAACCCAAGGAAGTGCTGGTGGACGAGCGCCTCAACGCAGTGATCGTGCGCGACGGCCTCGACACCCTGGGCGCCGTGGAAAAACTGGTGGAAGCCATCGACATCGCCCAGTCGGAAGTGACCATCGACATCCAGGTGCTGGAAGTCAGCCTCACCGACGAAATGAACCTGGGCATCGCCTACCCCGAAAGCATCGGGGTGTCGGTGGGCAACTTCGCCAACCTGCCCGCCGTGATGGCCGGCACGCCCATCAGCGCCCTGCGCGGGATCAACGGCGACAACATCCTGCTGGACGCCGGCAGCACCTCGGCGCGCATCAACATGCTGCAACGCAGCGGCAACACCGTAACCCTGGCCAACCCCCGGGTACGGGTGAAAAACCGCGAAGAAGCCTCGGTGAACATCGGCGACAAAATCCCGGTGGTGACCACCACCACCGCCAACCAGATCACCACTTCATCGGTGACCTACCAGGACGTGGGGCTGCAAATCAAAGTCAAACCCAACATCAGCCTGAGCGACGAAATCAGCCTCGACTTGTCGGTGGAAATGAGCCACATCACCAAGCGCATCGCCGGCTCGGAGAATGTCCCGGCCACCTTCGAGCTGGGCTCGCGGGCCACCAAAACCATGCTCACCGCACGCAACAACGAAACCCAAGTGGTCTCGGGGCTGATCCGCACCGCCGACATCGACGAAGGCTCGGGCCTGCCGTGGCTGAGCAAAATCCCGTGGATAGGCAAACACCTGTTCGGCACCAACCTGGGCACCCAGCAAAAAACCGAAATCATCCTGCTGCTCACCCCGCGCATCGAACGCAACCTCGACCTGCCGATCTCCCAAGTCAGCACCTTCAGCAGCGGCACCGAAGCGCGCAGCTCCACCGAAGGCATGATCTTGCGCGACACCCGCGACATCAAACTGCGCTCCACCGGCACCGGTGCCTTCAGCGGCGCCATCCCCCCGCCCATGCAACAACCCGACGCCAACTGGCAACCCCTGCCGCCCCCCGTCCCCCAACAAGTGGCCCCACCCACCGTGCCACCGCCGCCAACACCCCCAGCGCCAGCCACACCCGCGGCCCCGAGCCCATGAGCCTGGCCCGAAATCGAGGTCGGCGGGTTTGGCCCCATCACGGGCAAGCGGAGCGCCGCCTGGCCCGTTCCCACAGATGAACTGTGCTGTGGCTGGGATTTTCATTTTTCGTCTGTGGGAGCGAGCCTGCTCGCGATGGCGGCACTGAGTGGCGGTGACGAAGGGCAGGGGGAAGACAGTTGCTCCCACAGGGCTCAACTCAGTGCTGGCCTGGACTGATCCGGGCTCCAGAGCCAGAAGGTGTAGCCGTAGTCGCCTTCCAGCTTGGGAAAAATTGCGCCATCGCGAAAATACTGCCGCGAACCTTCACGGGCGGGGCTGAACCACCAACCGGCGTGGGGGCACGGCTCGCCGCTGGCTTTGCGCGGCGGGTGCTGCGGTTCGCTGCCGGGTGCATCGGCCATGGCGTCGGGGTCGCTGTCTTCAAACTCACCTTCGAGAAGTTCGACGAAGTACCACTTGCAGGGGCGTTCGGTGAAGGCTTCCTCTACTATTTTTTGTCGTGCCGGGTGCTGGATATTGGGAAAAATGCTGGTGTACTGGCGTTGTTGAGCAAACTGCAATAACCCTGCTTCGTCGCTCCATAAATTTCTGCCAACTACTTTCAACACATCAAGGCCAATTTCGCTGAAGGTTTGGCATTTTTTTAGTGGTCGAAACATGCCAATCCCCCCTCCTGTCCAACCAAACTGCAAAGCGCCGAAGGGATCATCTTGAGGTAAGTACACGCCGGTCCGAGGAGGAACTTGTCCCGTTTTACCTTCAATGTCGAAGTGAACTTTGAACTTGGGTAATTTATGGAAGCACCCTTTTACTTCTCGCCACGCGACCCAAAATGTGAAGTCTCGCCAGCGTTGCTCCATAACTCCATCAATGTTGAACCCGTGGGAAAAAACCTCGTTGGCACGTTTGCGAAACGCTTTCTCCTGTTCTGCGGTGGCCCATTGCATCGAGAACTCACCCAGCATATGGGCACATTGATTGGTTCCCGTGATGCCGTAGCACTGGTCGGCGCGCTTGGCCATATCCCACATGGTGTTTTCCCTGTACTCGATCAAGGCTGGAAACCCGCCGGTGCTCCAGTTGGCTGCGGTATCGCGCACGCCCCAGCGTTCGCTGACCATCAGGGGGTCGAGAATAGAGCACCGCTCTAGAAGCATCTCGGCCATAACGATCAGCTCCTCGATTTTCGGCAACAACGCGTCCAGGTAACTTTGCGACGAGTAGTAATAAAGCATCGCCGCTTGGCGTTTTTGCCACAGGGACAGGTGATAAGTCGGGGTCATCGGATAAAGAGCGTTCATGTTGTGTGCCCGGACAGTGCAGACCAGGCGGGTTTGCCTGGCCTGCACTTAACGATCAAAGTGTTGGCCTGGACTGATCCGGGCTCCAGAGCCAGAAGGTGTAGCCGTAGTCGCCTTCCAGTTTGGGAAAAATCGCCCCATCGCGAAAATACTGCCGCGAACCTTCACGGGCGGGGCTGAACCACCAACCGGCGTGGGGGCACGGCTCGCCGCTGGCTTTGCGCGGCGGGTGCTGCGGTTCGCTGCCCGGCGCGTCGGCCATGGCGTCGGGGTCGCTGTCTTCAAACTCGCCTTCGAGAAGTTCGACGAAGTACCACTTGCAGGGGCGGTAAGTGAAGGAGTTGGATTGCACTTGATAACGGGCCGAAAAAATTGGATCCGTAAAAACACCCTTATATTGGTTTTGTGCAATAAATTTCGAAAAACCGTCCTCATCGCCCCACAAGCCTGCGCGGCCCAAGGTTTTCAAGACATCCAGACCTAACTCATTGAATGTTTGACATTCTTCCAGTGTCTTCCACATACCTTCACCGCCTCCGGTCCAGGCAAATTGCAGGGCACCCAGAGGATCATCTTGAGACACATAGACGCCAGTACGTGGCGGAACTTCCCCGGTTTTACCTTCAATATCCATATGCACTTTGAATTTTGGCAACCGCGGAAACTGTCCTTTGATTTGCTGCCAAATTGACCAAAATGTCATATCGCTCCAGTCCCGCTCCATAACACCGTCAATCTTGTAACCGTACGAGAACACCTCATTGGCCCGTTCGCGAAACTCGTTTTCCTGTTCTGCGGTGGCCCATTGCATTGAAAACTCGCCCAGCATATGGGCGCATTGATTGGTTCCCGTGATGCCGTAGCACTGGTCGGCGCGCTTGGCCATATGCCACATCGTGCTTTGCCGATAGGCAATCAAGGCCGGAAAACCGCCGGTGCTCCAGTTGGCTGCGGTATCGCGCACGCCCCAGCGCTCACTGACCATCAGGGGGTCGAGAATCGAACGGCGTTCTAAAAGCATCTTGGCCATGACGATCAACTCTTCGATCTTCGGCAACAACGCGTCCAAGTAACTTTGCGACGAGTAGTAATAGAGCATTGCTGCCTGGCGTTTTTGCCAAAGCGACAGGTGATAAGTTGGGGTCATCGGATAAAGCGGATTCATTTTTTAAACTCCGTTACTTGGCCGGGTAAGTTGGGCAGGCCGAGGCGCACGTTATTAAGTTGGGTATCAAAGTCGGTCATGCCCCAGGCGGTATCAAAGGGGCCGCTGATGGCGGGGTGATTAATTTTTTCGCGCAGGCACTCATAGAACTCCTGCTCTTGTGGCGACAGGTTCTTGTAACGCTCGTAGTTCATGTCCGGGGCAGGCTCCATGCGACCGGTCTGGCGATCCACGCGGTAGTAGGTCAGGGTGTCGAAGGCTTCAGCGGTGCTTTCGCCGGCGCTATTACGGATGAACTTGGAATCGAACTTGATTTGCTCCCAGCCGCCCTCCAGATAGCGGTCACCTAGTTCCATTTCCCCATCCTTGACCTGGGACGCCGCGGGGCCTTTCCAGACCTTGAGGGTTTCCCCGGCCTTGAGTTCGTACACCACGAACTGGCCATTGACGTTCCAGTCTGGCCACACCGCCAGGTACTTGCGCCACGCCGACTTGGGGTTGGCTGAATCCATGATTTGCTTGAACACGGCTTCCGTGACCCAGTCCTGGGCACTGGCGACACTGCCGGGGCCTATGATGCGGTAAAGCCGTAGGGGGCCTTTGAGTTCAGCCGCCACCATGCCTTCGGCGAAGGTTCTGATCTGCTTATCATCGAGGCGTGGAAAGCCCAGACTGATGGCCCTGTTTATCTCGGCCATCATGGAGTCATCTGGTTTCAAAGGCTTAAACACCCCCGGCTTCCCCCGACTCAACCACCCCGGCAACGGCTTCGCGTCCCGCATCAATTTCACCGCCCGCGCCTCGGGCAATCCGCCGTGAAAGTGCACATTCACCGTGTTCAGGATCGCCCGATGCTGCATCAGGTCTTCCATTTCCAACCGGCGGATCACGATGTCGAGGGCGTCGCGTATCGGTTGCAGCGTTTTGCCGATATGGGCATTGGCCTGTAGGCGCACGGCCTTGACCATGTTCAGGGTTTGCTCGGCCTTGGCGGCGGCCCCGGGGACGTATTTGACTTTGCCCAGCAGGGTGTCCAATGCGCGAATGCCTCGGTCGAAGGCGCGCAGCAACCTCAAGACCTCTATTTGGTTGCGCACCTTCTTGATGGCGTCAGCCAGTTCCTTGAACACCTGGCCCCACTTGAGAGCATCCCAGTACGTCATCACCTCCTTTTTACGCAGCAAGGTAATGACCCAGGTCATCGCCTCGTCCACGGCCTGCTCCACGGCATGGCCGCCCGAACGGCGGATAAACAAGAAGAAGATTTTCAGCACGCCCTTGACCAGGGAACCGAGCACCGGAAACAGGCCGATCAGGGTCAGGCACAGGCCGACCCAGGCCCAGGTGTTGCTGTGGTCTTTTTGCAGTTCGCGGCAGTTGGCGACCAAGTCGCGCATGTCGCAGATCTGGTCCACCAGCGGCACCATGGAAACCGCCGCGTCGAAGGCGATTTGCCCGGTGCTGCGGTCTTGGTTGAAATCCCCTTGGATCGCCTCCCACACCCAAAGGGCGGTATCGACACTGGCGTCGAAGAGTTTTTCCGGGGCGCCGGTGATGTACGCCAGGGCGACGCGCATGTTGTCGGCGGGGACTACAGGGTCGGTGTTGGGGGGTTGGTTCATGTGCGCTCTCCTGATGTTTGCGGTGTCTCTGCGCAGGCCTGTTCCAGGGCCCGATGCGCGGGTTCCTGCGCGCCGGTTGCCAGCGCGTAGTTCACGTAAGCCACCTGCTGCGGCGGCACGTTGTCGTGGCGGGCGTCGCCTTGGGGCTTCAAGTTGCCCGCGTGTTGGGGGCCCTTGTGTTGCTGAATTTGATAGCCCGCCTCGCGAATGCCTTGACGGGTTTGCTTGTCTCGATAGTTCACCGCCACCCACTGCGCCGCCGGCCCCGGCATGGCCTGCGACCTGGGCAGTGCGGGTATTTGCGGCTGGTTGTTTGCCCCGTTCAGCAACGGATGCTCGCTGCCCTTGACGCTGAACACCCCGGGGCAGGCAAAGGTGATATCCGCGCCGTGCAGGGTGATGCGGC